>JBJKPO010000149.1:0-4909 GCA_046706235.1 Bacillota bacterium
ATCAATGAGGTTCCAACCAATGTGGCTGCTCAGCCTTTTTATTCCAGCGTAAAATTGAAGATTTAGGCCCCGGAACCGGTTATAGTTATTGGCCCGAGGGTACCCCGGTTATTACCGGGATCAGGCTGGCGACAGGCCGGATTCTCGGTTTTACATTCACTTACGCCCCCTCGGCATCCACCGGCAGCACCGCCGAATGGAGCGGCCAATGGTCTAGCTTGAATGAGGTATATCATTACTATACCAGCCAGTTGGTTAGTTAGTTGGAGTTGGAACTATAGTAATTACCACTGATGATGAAATCAATGGAAGCCATCGATTATGTATAAGAAAGGACCATTTCAAGAGAGGGATGGTCCTTGCTTTATTTTGAAGAAAAGGCCTCAATTTTCCCGGCAATATCCCCTGCGAATTCCTGAATGGCTTTCAGGATAAACTCCTTGATATCCAAACTCACATCCCGGATTAACGGCGTTAGATCCATGGCATACCCCAAAGCCAGCGCCGTATCCGTTCCGTGGGAAGATGAAAAGGTAGCGTTGGCCCGCCTGCGTCCCATAATGGCCAGATCATAGCGTTTCCCGCCGCAAATCTGGGAATCGAATACCCCCAGCAAAGCCATGGCGATATTTTCATGGCTGCTAAGGTCAAATTTAACCTTGGACTCATCCGGCAGCCAATCCAAATCGCGCCAGACTTCACAACCATAAACCCGTTCCGGCCGGTACCGGGGGGTGAGTTCCCGGATGGCTTGAATAACCCTTAATCCTGTAGCCACATGGGTTTCATGCTTATCGGCCAGGTTATGGGTATAAATCACCCTGGGTGTCGCCGCCTGAATTAACTGCGTCAATTCCTTAACAATCTCTCGGTTTTGAGGGTCTTTCACCGCCGCGCTCGAGTAGTCCAATAATACTTGCGCCGCATATTCGCCGACAAAAGCCGCCTTTTTTTGTTCCGCTTTTCTTACCCGCCGCATTTCCGGATCCGTATAAGCGGCATAAATACCGTCACGGGGGCTTCCGCCGCCATTGGTAACCACCACGCCGGTAAACCAGTCCTGATCATTCCCGAAACACTTTATAATTCCGTCATAAGCCATGATTTCAATGTCGTCCTGATGGGCGGAGATTGCCATCATTGTGGTTCTGGCCAGCGCCTCTGGGACTTCCTTGCCATCGGGGATGTAGATTTCGGCTCCCGGATTTTGTAATAACATGATTGGTTCTCCTCCTTCAATTATTGTCCCGGACATGAGCTTTTTAATTTGGGCAAGACGGCGGCGGCGATTGCCTGGCCGACCCGGCGGCTACTTTCATCGGGCAGATGAAGTTTAATCTTTTGTGCCAATTCGGGAAATTCTATTTCCAATACTTCCCGGGCATTTTTCAAAATGATGTTTCCCCCGGCGCCGGAAGTTACCCGCCCCAGGATTAGCGTATGCTTTAAATCATAGAATTCGGCATAGTATGCAAGTGAATACCCCAGGTAACAACCGATGGTTTCAAAGATCTTCCCCGCCCGCTCATCACCGTCCTTTAGCAGTTCCTGGACTGCCGTTAATTTTTCAGCGGGAGTATCTTCCGTTTTAAGCTGTATTCCGGCAGCCGGAGCCAGCCGGATGACTGCGTCCTGGGAAAAGTATTTGACCCCGCAGCCGCGATCCCCGGACCACTCGTCAATTGCCGCCGATACGTTATTATCGATCGGTACAAAAGCCAATTCATTCAAACATCCGGTAATATTTCCGCCACCATCGATATATCCGGCGGCCTGACTGGTACCCATGGCGATTCCCAAAATATTGGTATCATTCAATGACATTGACCCGGCCAGGGCGGTGACATCACCGTCGTTTCTTACTTCGATGGGTATATCACCCAGTTCATGCGCAATATTTAAATAGATATCCTTGATCTTTTGATCGAATAACGGGGCGGGAACTTCGAGAAACAAAGACGCCACCATAGTCCGGTTATTGACATAGATCCCGGCGGAGCTTACGCCGATGGCGTCAATACGTGGCAGATAAAGCGCCGCCTTTTGGATCGCGGCTTTAATCTCCCGGTAATGATAATCCGGATCACTTTGGGTTTTGGGACTCCAGACCACTTCTTCACTAAACACTACTTCCCCATTGATCAAAGCCGCCACTTTTCGATCACTGCCTCCGGCGTCAAACCCAATCCGGCAGCCATCCAAGCTTCCCCCCAGCGGTTCAGCTCTTTCGAAAGCGGCGGGAAGCTTGGCACCCTCTACCAGCTCCACGCTAAATTCCTTTTCATACACCCGGCGCATAAATTTGGCGTCAAAGGCCCGGATACCTCCGGGAGCATAGGCTTTCTTCAGAAAATGATAGATGGCATCCGGACCGTTCATCGTAACCCGCCAGCCGCCTTTAAGCCATAAAATAGTTTTCACAAGACGTTCAATGTATTGGCAATTACATTCAGCCATCCCGTTGGCAAACACTTGCGTTTGATAAACCGCAATTTGTCCTTTTTCGCGTTCAACCGCTATCGTTACCGGCGTCGCCATCCGGGATTCCCGGACCGCCTTTAAAAACGCCCGGTTTTCCAAGACCAACGGCTGAAAATCATCATCCAGAGCTGGATTTTTTTTTAGTAGCGGTGAAATTTTTAAAAAACTCATCGTTCATTCTCCTTTACACGTTAGTCCCTAACCCGTCCATTTGGCGCGCTTTAAAAGCGCGAGGTTTTAGAGGTTTAATTGGAAAAAATCTTTCGATGATCGATAAAATCTTTGTTGGTTCCGGCTTTGTCCGGGTTATGTTCATAATTTTATAATGTTTTTGTAACTTTCCGCAGCCCCCGGGGCAAGTCGGGATCAAGTCCCTTGGCCAGGGCTAAATGGTAAGCAAAAATCTGCCCGAAAACCACGGAAATATAAGGGGTGATCTCTTCCGGATAATCCTCGGGAATATAAAGAAAATCGGAAGACTCCCCTTCTAAAACTTTTTCATTAGTAACCAATAATGTATGGGTACCGATCTCCTTTAAATGTGTTAATAACTCCAAAGTACCGGTTATGGCGGGACCTTTAAAGGCATAGACAATCACCGGAAATCCCCGGTGTAACACGGCAATCGGGCCATGCTGGAAATCAGCTATGGAAAAACCCCGGGCATTCATATAACAAGTCTCCTGAATCTTTAACGCCGTTTCCAGCGCGGAACCGTAGTTAAAACCCCGGGCTAAAATGATGCAGCTCTCCGCGTTGATGAAGGAAGAGATTTTCTCTTTGATCTCATCGAAATAGGTGAGAGTTTTTGAAATAACATCCGGTATCTCCGGTAAATGTCCCGGAGCGCCGGACCATTTTTCAATTAATGCCGCAACCGCCATCATCGATGTGGTACAAGTTTTGGTGGCCGCAATGCTTTTTTCCGTTCCGGCGCGGCACAGTATGGAAAAGTCAGCTTCCCGGGCTAAATTAGAACTTTCATGATTGGTAATCGCTACTGATAAAGCATTTTGCCGTTTCGCCTCCCGGATGACCCCAATTACATCCGGGCCTTCTCCGGATTGGGATATTGCCAGGGTCAAAGCATTAGCAAGCTTCATCTTTCGTTGATACAAGTTAATGACTGAGGACGCTGATAAACAAACCGGTATCCCTAAAGAATATTCCCCTAAATATTTAGCATAAATACCGATATGATCGGAAGTCCCCCGGGCCGCCAGATAAACCAAGTCGAGAATACGCCCGTTTAAACACCCGGCAATATTATCGATCATTGCCCGATTTTGATTTAAAGTTCTTTGCACCGCCGCCGGTTGCTCCCTAATCTCCTGCAACATCAAATTTTCCATGATAATATTACCTCGCGATTTCTTTAAAATTCAGAGTTAAGAACCTAACCCGATCGGCAGTTTTCCCTGAGGATGGATCATTCCGCTCAAAACCCGGGCTAAAGCTTGTAATACGGCAATTTCCGTACTGTAAGTAAAAATGACCGGCCAATCATCGTTGAGCATCGTTACTTCTCTGGGATTTCGAGTGCAGATTAATAAAATCCGGTTATTCTCCGCCAACTTTTCAATAAGTTTCAATTGGCCGGGAGAGTTTGAAAGATTGCTTAATACAAATACCACCTTACCGTATCCGGTGTTGCATACGTTCCTCAGTAATTCCTGAATTTCCGGCGAACCGGGATTGGCCGGACAATCCAACCGGATACAAGGTGTTTCATGCTGCGCCAGTTCCGATTCAATGATATCCAAATTGCCGAAATCTTCGGCCGGTGTTAAACGCTCCATTTTTGGCGTAATGAGTACGAATGGGTCCCGGTTAAATTGCCATGAAGTCTTTTTTGCCTTCAGGGTGATCGCCTGCTCCGCCAAACGGGCCGGCGTCCATGCGGAAACATCTTCGGGGCTAATAAACTCCAATCCACGGCCGATCTCCCGCTTCCATTCCCTGATTCGCTTCACTGACTCTTCCAGGCGTACCACACTTATTCTACCGTTTTTTACGGCATTTTTCACCGCTTGAAAACTTGCCGATTGATGTTTCGGAGTATGGCTAATCAGAATTAGATCATTCCCGGCTTCAATGGCCCGTACCGCATCTTCCGGATAAGGAACAAAATTTTGAATGGCGTTCATCTCCAGGCAATCGGTAATGACAACCCCTTGAAACCCCATTTTATCCCGCAATAAACCCTGAATTACCCTGGAAGACAAGGAAGCCGGGTTATCGGGATCGATACTTTCATATTTCACATGAACCATCATAACCGAGGCCGCTTTTAAGGGCAAAACTTCCTGAAAAGGGATCAGGTCCCGGGTTAGTAAAGTGGTAAACGGCTCCCGGCAGTTAGGCAAAGTAAGATGGGAATCCTCGGCGCAACTGCCATGCCCCGGAAAATGTTTGATTGTAAACAACA
>JBJKPO010000150.1:0-3767 GCA_046706235.1 Bacillota bacterium
GTGTTACGAAATTCCACTCTGGAGTCACTGGCCGGGTATCTGGAGGAAAAGCGGCGTTCGGTACCGGCAATGTCCAATATCTATCAAACCATCCGGCCGCAGCCCAAGCAAGATTATTATCCGGTGACCGCCGAGCAGAAACGGTTATTCGTCGCCAGCCAGTTGGAGACCGGCATCAGCTTTAATATGCCGGGTATCCTGAAAATTGAAGGCCCGTTTGATCAAGAACTTTTGCAACAGGCTTTTTTGAAATTAATCCAGCGGCATGAAACGTTACGCACCTGTTTTGAAGACCAGGACGGCGAACCGGTCCAAATCGTAAAAGACAATGTCTCATTCAAAATGGATTACGATGAGCGCCCGGCGGAGGAATTGCCTACTGTAATCAGAGAGTTCCTCCGGCCTTTCAACTTGAAAGAAGCCCCTTTGTTGCGTGTTAAGCTGGTTCGCCAAGCCCCCGATCTTCATTTTTTATTGTTTGACATGCATCATATAATATCTGACGGGACATCCATGGGGATTCTAACCAAAGACCTGTTGCAATACTTTGCGGGAATTGATTTAGCGCCTCTAAACGTTCAATATAAGGATTTCACTATCTGGCAGAATCAATTGCTGAACTCGAAGTTTATTAAGGCGCAGGAAGCATATTGGGTAAGGACGTTCCAGGGACGGCTTCCGGTGCTCAATCTGCCGTGCGATTTTCCCCGGCCGCCGGTACGGAGTTTCGAAGGCGCCAAGGTTTTATTTCACGCCGATACTGGATTGACCGAGGCATTGAACCAGCTGGCTTTGCAAACCAAGTCCACCTTGTTTATGGTCTTGCTTTCCGCGTATTATGCCTTGTTGTACCGTTATACCGGCCAGGAAGACATCACAGTCGGCACGCCGGTGGCCGGCCGTCCCAATGCCGATTTGGAAACTTTAATCGGGATGTTCGTAAAAACTTTGTTGATGCGGAATTATCCTCAAGGTAGTAAACAATTTAACGGTTTTTTAGCGGAAGTCAAGGATACCGCCTACCAAGTATACGACAATCAGGATTATAACATCATTGACCTGGCCGGCCGCCTGGAATTGTCCACCGATCCCGGCCGCAACAAATTATACGACACCGTCTTTTTAATGCAAAACATCGACATCCCGGTGATCACCCTGGCCGGTGTCAAGTTTTCCGCTTATGAGTTCGAGCCGGGAACCGCCCGGAATGACTTGGTGTTACAAGCAGTGGAAACCAACGGGATTATCGAATTCACTTTGGAATACTGTACCAAATTATTTAAACCTGAAACCGCGGACCGGATTGGCCGGGATTATCTTCAAGTTTTACAAATCATCATCCGCGACCCCGGAATTCATTTGAGCGAGATCCGGCTGGCCGGCGATGTGCCGAAATTTAAGAGTATAACGGAGGACAGTGTTGAATTTTCGTTTTGAGGTACTAAAGATTATAGATTAGACTTAACAAACGGTAATTTGGCGATCAAAAATCAGTAAAAAGGTTGGTCCTGAAAATGAAAGCTGATATCCATACTCAAAATTTAATGATGTCCAGCAAGGAGTTCGAAGCGGATAAGAATTTTTGGTTCCATTATTTGGGGGAAGAAATCATAATGGGCGAATTTCCGGCGGATTATCCGAAATCGCGTTCATCCGAAGCCCAAAGAGAAAACATCGCCATTGTTTTTCCTGATGATCTGTTTTCAAAGATAACGACGCTCAGCAATCATTCGGAATATGGAACATATATCATCTTGTTATCGGGAATATTCTTTTTACTTTATAAATATACGGGGCATAAGGATATTACAATCGGCATCCCGGCGTTTACCGGAAATAACGGTGAATATCTGGAGCAGGTTTTAGGGTTGCGCTGCCAAATCGAAAGCGCTGAATCTTTTAAAGATAGTTTACTAACCCTCAAAGATATGGTGAACCGGGTGCGGGAATATCAAAATTTTCCTTTGGAAGCGGTTGCCAGGGCCATCGATTTGATGCCGCCGGATCCAAGTTTACCCCTTTTTCCCACGGTTGTCTTGATGGAAAATATCCAGGATCAAAAATGCCTTGATGGAGTTAATACCGATACTCTTATATCATTCCGTCTTTCAACCCATGATCTTACCCTGAAGCTGGAATATGACGCCAATTGTTATCAAAAAGAATCATGGCGGATGCTTATCAATCATCTGTTCAATTATTATTACGCCGTAACCGTCAACACAAGAGTGAAACTGGCGGAGATTGGGATCTTGACGGAAGAAGAACGGCAATGTATCATATCCCGGTTTAATGATACCAGGCAGGAATATGCCCAATGGAAAACCATTCATCAGTTATTTGAAGAACAAGTTGGGAAAAATCCAGGCAATATCGCCCTGGAAATCGGCGAAAGCAGCTTGACTTATGATGAACTGAATCAAAGAGCCAATCAGGTTGCCCGGAAATTAAGGATTAAAGATATCAAGGCCGACAGTATTGTGGGAATATTGGCGGAACGTTCCCTGGAATTGATAATCGGAATTATAGCGATTTTGAAAGCGGGTGGCGCTTATCTTCCCATCGACCCGGATTATCCCGGCGATCGAATCCAATATATGCTGGAAAACAGCAACGCCGAAGTTTTGCTCGTTCAAGGCCATTTAGCGGGGAAAATCAATTTTTTTGATAAAATCATGGTCCTAAATGATGAGCGGCTTTATACAGGGGATGATTCGAATCTTGAGCTCCTAAATACCTCAAAAGACTTGATATACACAATATATACCTCGGGTTCAACCGGCAAGCCCAAAGGGGTAATGATCGAACATCATTCAGTAGTAAACTTTTTATTTTGTATCTATGATAAATTTGGGAAAAAGGTTGGAGCCGAAGATAATTGCCTGAGTTTAACGAATATCGCTTTTGATGTAAGTGCGGCGGAAATTTTTCTGCCGCTAGTATTCGGCGCCAAGCTGGTATTTTTAGAAGACAAAAAAGTTTTTAATATTCGGGAATTATCCGGGATAATCATTGCCAAATCGATTACCTTTGCCTATATACCTCCGATGCTTTTGCAGGATGTATTTAATTGTCTGGTGTCAATGAATGCCAAAATATCGCTGAATAAAATGCTCGTTGGAGTGGAGTCAATCAAAGATTATGTTCTGGAAAATTACCTGAAATTAAATAAGGACATGATTATTATTAACGGTTATGGTCCAACCGAGAGCACAATTTGCGCGACATTCTATCTTTATCAATCAAAAAATCCAGAGGGAAAAAATGTTTCCATCGGGGGACCGTTGGCAAACCTCCAGATTTATATTGTTGATGAAATGGGCCAGCCCGTGCCGGTTGGGATCGCGGGAGAACTCTGGATATCCGGTGACGGTTTGGCGCGAGGTTATATTAACAATCCGCAATTAACGGCCGAAAAATTTCTATCGAATCCGTTTTACAATGAACAATTAACAATTAACAATGAACAATGTGCAATGACCAGTGAACAGTTGGACAAAAACAACTTTCACACTTCACACTTCACACTTCACACTTCCGCCCGTTTATACAAAACGGGCGATCTGGCCCGGTGGTTGCCTGATGGCAATATTGAGTTTTTAGGAAGAAAAGATTTGCAGGTCAAGATCCGGGGCTACCGGATTGAACTGGGTGAGATTGAAAGCCAGTTGCTTAATCATGAATTGGTCAAAGAAGTGATTATGCTGGTCCGGGAAAGTGAGGGCGTTAAATCACTGTGCGCGTATATAGTGGCGGCGGGGCAGGTT
>JBJKPO010000151.1:0-6293 GCA_046706235.1 Bacillota bacterium
GCTCCACCCGGTCGGTTTTATCAGCCAGATCAAAGATACTCCCTCAATTCCGATAAACGTTTTTTTCCATTGTTCAACCGTCCTTTTAATTCACTGGGTTCAATCACGCTCGATCACACCTTTTCTCTTTATATCTATTAATCCATCTGGCTAACCACGAAATTTACGAAATTAACGAGAAAAATCAGTGGATAAAACATTTATTAGTTCCCTTTTCGTACTATTCGTTTACGTGGTTCAAATACCATGTTTTAAGGTCTAGCCCGCCGTTAATCCGCAACATTTTTTATACTTTTTCCCGCTGCCGCAGGGACAAGGATCATTCCGCCCCACCTTTTTGCCTACTACACGTTGCGATATGACCGGAGTACCGTCTTCATTCAGATTGGTGGCGATATTCTTGAGTTTTGGACGGCGTACCACTTTTTCCTCGGAAACCAACTGGAATTTGGTTAACTCCCGGACCACCTCTTCGTTGATACCATCGCGCATTTCCTTAAACATTTGGTAGGCTTCGATTTTATAAGCAACTAACGGATCGTTCTGACCGTATGCCCGCAAACCGATTCCTTCCTTTAAATCGTCCATTGCTTCCAAATGACTCATCCAATGAACATCAATCGTCTTTAACATCACAAACCGTTCAATCTGGTGCAAATAATCGGCGCCAATCTCCGCTTCCTTGGCCTGATAAGCATCTAAAGCTTTGGTTATGATTAAATCATTAAGTCGATCATAGGTTATTCCTTCAATATCCTCAAGTGCAATAGCTTGAGGTGGTAGTAAGGTAGCATATACGGCCTGCAATAATCCGCTTAAATCCCATTCCTCGGGATATACTTTTTCATTGGCATAAATGCTCAGGAGATTTTTAGTCACATCCTCAAACATCTTAATAACCTTTTCATGAATATCTTCACCGAACAATAGTTTCTTCCGCAACTCATAGATGATTTCCCGTTGTTTGTTTAACACGTCGTCATAATCCAGAACATGCTTACGGATTTCGAAATTGCGGACTTCCACTTTCCGTTGCGCGGCTTCAATTCGTTTGGCAATCGCGTTATGTTCAATTGGCATATCTTCAGACCAGCCCAGTCTGGCCATTAGGTTGGAAATCGTCTCTCCCCCGAAAAGCCGCATTAAGTCGTCTTCCATGGCTACAAAAAAACGGGATGCTCCCGGATCTCCCTGCCGGCCGGCTCGGCCGCGCAACTGATTATCAATCCGGCGGCTTTCGTGACGCTCCGTGCCGATAATGTGCAAACCACCCAAACCTACTACTTGTTCATGCTCCCGGTCCGTGATTTGCTTTATCTCCTGTAATACCAAGTTATATTCGTCCGGAGTGGCTTCACTGGATTCAATCCCCCGGGAACGCAAGGTATCCTTGGTTAAAAATTCCGAATTACCGCCCAACACAATATCAGTACCACGTCCGGCCATATTGGTGGCAATGGTTACCGATCCCAAGCGCCCTGCTTGGGCAATAATCTCAGCCTCTTTTTCGTGATACTTGGCATTCAATACTTTATGGGGAACTCCCCGCCGTTTTAATAGCTCACTCAATACCTCCGACTTTTCAATCGAGATGGTGCCGACTAAAATAGGTTGACCGGTTTTGTGAACGGTTACGATTTCGTCCACGACCGCTTTAAATTTACCGGATTCAGTCTTATAAACAACATCGGGATTATCGATCCGGACCATATTCAGGTTAGTGGGAATCACGACCACCGGTAGATTGTAAATCTTCCGGAACTCAGCCTCTTCGGTTTCGGCGGTTCCGGTCATCCCGGCCAATTTTTGATACATCCGGAAATAATTCTGGAAAGTGATCGTAGCCAACGTCTGGCTTTCCCGTTCGATTTTGACCCCTTCCTTGGCCTCAATCGCTTGGTGCAAGCCTTCACTGTAACGCCGCCCAAACATTAAGCGTCCGGTGAACTCATCGACAATAATTACTTCACCGTCTTTCACTACATAATCGCGATCCCGTTTCATCAATTCTTTGGCCTTTAACGCCTGGGTCAAATGGTGTACCAATTCGGTATTAGTATCCTCATAAAGGTTTTCAACCCCAACAATCTTTTCAACCTTGGCAACTCCATTCTCCGTAACGGCTACTGTTCGCGCTTTTTCATCAACGGTATAATCCTCATCCAGGCGCAGTCTCGGAACAACCCTGGCAAACTTGTAATACAACTCATTGGATTCCTCGGCCTGGCCCGAAATAATCAACGGAGTCCGGGCTTCATCAATCAAAATACTGTCGACTTCATCGACGATGGCGAAATTTAACTCCCGTTGCACCATATCGTCCACGGAAAACGCCATATTATCGCGTAAATAGTCGAAGCCAAACTCGTTATTGGTTCCATAGGTAATATCGGAACCATAAGCCTGGCGTCTCTGTCCGGAATCTAAATTGTGCAGGATAACGCCAACCGACATCCCTAGAAAACGGTATATTTGTCCCATCCATTCACTATCGCGTTTGGCAAGATAATCGTTAACGGTGATCACATGAACTCCTTTACCGGTCAAAGCGTTTAAATAGACCGGAAGGGTAGCCACCAGTGTTTTTCCTTCACCGGTTTTCATCTCGGCGATCTTACCTTCATGCAATACAATGCCACCTATCAATTGAACGTCAAAATGGCGCTGGCCCAAAGTTCGCTTGGCGGCCTCCCGGACTACCGCAAAAGCTTCCGGCAATAAGTCGTCCAGACTTTCCCCATCAGCCAATCTTTGTTTAAATTCCTCGGTTTTATCCCGCAATTCCATATCCGTTAATTTAATAAATTCCGGTTCCAATTCATTAATCTCGACAATCCGGCGCTGTAAAATCTTTATTTCACGCAGATTGGTATCCCATAGCTCGGTGAGCAATTTTAACATCGAACCCACTCCAGTCCTTTATCGATAAAACTCCTATGTCCATAACGAAATAATAACGAAAAAGTGCCATCCCGAATGATTAAATTACCGTAATATTATACCACTTGAGTTTCGGAAACACAAATTAAGCCGATAATTTTAACAACTCAATCACCAGTAATTATAGTACCAATCCTCGTTTTTTAAATCCATCCAGCAACTCTCCCTCTGATTTTGGGGCCCTGGCCACACCGGTTTCCATAGCCGCCTTGGCAACGGCTAAAGCGACCTGGGGTACTACCCGCCGGTCAAATGGCCTGGGAATCACATACTCGGCATTAACATCGTTTTCAGTTATCAAGTTGGCAATCGCATAAGCGGCCGCTACTTTCATTTCCTGATTGATCACGCTGGCTCTTACATCCAGCGTTCCCCGGAAGATACCCGGGAATCCCAAAACGTTATTTACTTGGTTCGGATAATCGGACCGGCCGGTTCCTATGACCGCGGCCCCTGATTCCAGGGCTTCCTCCGGCATAATCTCCGGGATCGGATTGGCCAACCCGAAAATAACCGGTCTGGCCGCCATCGACCGAACCATTTCCCTGGTAACGACATTGGCTACTGAAACCCCGATGAAAACATCGGCGCCAACCATTACGCCGGTCAATCCCCCGGTTTGACCCCCTGGATTGGTTAACCCGGCTATCTCTTCCTTGTATTTATTGCCCGGATCTTTGCCGGGATAAAGCAATCCTTTGCTATCACAAATTTTAATATTAGTGTAATTGACCCCGGCTGCCTTTAATAGTTTTACAATCGAAATCCCGGCCGCCCCGGCCCCGTTGACTACCACCTTGACCTGAGCAATATCTTTTTTCACCACTTTTAAGGCATTAATCAACCCGGCGAAACAAACCACCGCGGTGCCGTGTTGATCATCATGAAAAACCGGGATATTAAGCGCTTGGATTAACTGCTTCTCGATTTCAAAACAATGAGGCCCGGAGATATCTTCCAGGTTAATTCCGCCGAAGGTCGGTTCCAGCCATTTGACCGCTTGAACCACACCGGTTACTTCCTTGGTTGATAAACATACCGGAAACGCATCGACGTCGGCAAAACTTTTAAATAAAATTGCCTTTCCTTCCATGACCGGTAAAGCGGCATCCGGTCCAATATCTCCAAGGCCAAGTACTGCGGTGCCGTCGGAAACCACCGCCACCATATTAGCGCGATTGGTATATAAATAGCTTAAATTCGGTTCTTTGGCAATTTCCTTGCATGGTTCGGCAACCCCCGGAGAATAAGCCAAACTAAGATCCCGGGCATCCTGAACCGTGACTTTACTAACCACCGCCACTTTCCCTTGATTAATCCGGTGTAAATCCAACGCGTCCTCACGTAATCCCATTCGACAACCTCCAATTATTAGATTTAGTCCAATGTCAATCTGATTTAGTTCAATGTCAAATGTCAAAGGTCTAATGTCTTTAAAACCAAGTCTCATGTCTAAATGTTAATTGACTTTCGACATTCGACTTTTGACCTTTGACTATTCTTTATTCACCAACCACCGCAATTGCGAGGCCAGGACTTTGATACCTTCATCCTGGTGCTCAATGCGACCTTTGATGACCGCCACCCGGTCCGGCAAATAACCGTCTTTTATTTCACCATAAAGTTTCGGAAAAATGACCACTTCCACCGTGCCGGTCAGATCCTCCAGTTTGCACCCGGCCATTAATGACCCGGATTTGGTATTGATAATCCGCCATTGAGTAATAACGCCGCCGATTAATACCTCTTTTCCATCCGATTCCTCCTCCAAAGCGGCGATCGTCACGATCCCGTTGGCTTGAAATTTAGTCCGCCATTCATCCAATGGATGCCCTGATAAATATACTCCGAGATATTCCTTTTCCTGTTGTAAAAGTTCCCGGCTTGAAAATTCCGCAATTTGGGGCAAACCGGGTTCGGTAATTTCCCGGTACGGATCCAATAATGAAAGCTGTTCTTGTTGCGCCGGTTTCCGGTAAGTTTTTTCGATTATTTGATTAAGTCCCGCCAGCATTCGACTACGGCCGGCTTTGGTAAAATCAAACGCCCCTGCTCGGATCAAACTTTCAATTACCCGCCGGTTGACCATCTGGTGGCTGACCCTCGCGCAGAAATCAAATAACGAACCGTACAGACATCCTTGCCGGCCGGCAATAATCCTTTCAATTGCTCCAATTCCCACATTCTTTACTCCCAGCAAACCAAACCGGATCCCAATCTTTTCAGGGCTAAAAGAGGCCTGACCGGCATTTACGTCCGGCGGTAAAATTGGTATGCCCAATGAACGGCACTCTTCAATATAGAGGCTTATTTTATCGGAATTACCCATGACGCTGGTAAGCAATGCCGCCATATATTCCTGTGGATAATTGAACTTAAAAAAAGCCGTTTGATAAACCACCAAAGCGTAAGCGGCCGAGTGAGACTTATTGAAACCATATCCGGTGAAATACTCAATTAAATTAAAGATAGCCACCGCGGTCTCCCGGTTGACTTTCCTTTCAACCGCGCCCGCGATAAATTTTTCCCGCATCGCCGCCAGGACTTCCGGTTTCTTTTTTCCCATCGCCCGCCGGACCAAATCGGCTTCGCCCAGAGTAAAGCCGCCGACCGCGCTCACAATCTTCATTACTTGTTCCTGGTAAAGAATCACACCGTAAGTTTCCCGCAAGATCGGTTCCAATAAAGGATGCAGATAGGAAATATTTTTTTGGCCGTGTCGCCCTTTAATAAAATCATCCACCATGCCGCTGCCAAGCGGCCCCGGCCGGTATAACGCCATGAGCGCGGTTAAATCGGAAAGGTTCTCCGGTTTAAGCCTGACTAACAGCCTCCTGATTCCGGCGCTTTCCAGTTGAAATATACCAAGGGTATTTCCTTTTTGTAATCCCGCGAAACTAGCCGGATCATCCAAAGGGATTTGCTCAAGAACCACCTTATGACTCCGGTTTGTTTCGATAAAAGCGATTGTATCCCGAAGAACGGTCAGGGTCCGTAACCCCAAAAAATCCATTTTCAACAAACCTAATGCTTCAATATCCTCCATCGGAAACTGGGTAATGACCTCGCCTTCGTTGGAGGCCGCCAGCGGTAAATAATCGGTTAATGGTTCTCCGGAAATCACGACCCCGGCGGCGTGCGTGGAAGCATGACGCGGAAATCCCTCTACTTTTTCGGCAATGGCAATTAGTTGTTTAATTTTCGGATTACCGGTGATTAAATCTTGCAAACCGGGGGACTGAATTTTGGCATCGGCAATAGTAATCCCGAGGTCATTCGGGATCATTTTAGCCACCCGATCGACATCCCCGTAAGGCAGACCCAGAGCCCGCCCAACGTCGCGCACTGCGGCC
>JBJKPO010000152.1:0-1788 GCA_046706235.1 Bacillota bacterium
GATGATACCCGAACCTTTATTGGAACAGTTAAAACCCGGTGGATTAATGCTGATCCCGGTCGGAGAAAAAAACCAGCAAGATTTATTATTGCTGGCTAAGGATGATTCGGGATTGATCAATAAAGAATCTCTCGGCAAGGTTGTTTTTGTTGAATTAAAAGGAGACTATGGTTGGGAAATATCATCAATTGATTGAAACCGCTAATTATTCCTTGATATCAATTTTTGGCACGATCGTCCCCAGCCATTTCGGGAACCACCAGTTCCACTCGCCGAGCAGCCGCATCGTTGCCGGCATTAAAAGCACCCGAATAATGGAGGCGTCCAATAATACCGCCGCGGCCAAGCCCAAGCCGAATTCCTGGGTCATCATCATACTGGTAAACGCAAACGCTCCAAAAACCGCTACCATAATCAACGCGGCGCTGGTGACCAATCCTCCGGTCCGCTCCAATCCCCAGGCCACGCTTTCCTCATTACTGTGTCCCTTATCATGCTCCTCCTTCATTCGCAAGGTAAGAAAAATCTCATAATCCATTGAAAGTCCGAATAACACCGAGAATAACATCACCAAAATCACGCTGGAGATTCCACCGGGGGCCTTGAAATTCATCACCTGGTTTAAAACACCGTCCTGAAATACCCAAATCAACACCCCGAAACTGGCAAGAACCGAGAGAATATTCATGAAGATTGATTTCAACGGAATCAAGATGGAACGGAACAAGGCCGCCAATACAAAGAAAGTAACCAAACAAACCAGTCCGATGATTAGCGGAAGTTTACTCATAATCATCCAATCCAAATCCACTTCTCCCGCCGCCCCTCCTCCGACAAGCACCCGGTAACCCATATTGCCGAAAGCCTTAGGAATGAGCTTTGCACGGATTTCCTTCACTAAATTTCTGGATACCAGCGATCCTGGTTCGGCGACGGTGGTTACCCGCATCAGGGTTTGTCGGCCGTTACCCCCGTTATCGATATAGGAACCGACCATTTGGGCAAAAATGTTATCAGAACCATTGATTCCTTCTTGACCGCTATAAAGCTTCAAATAATCGTCTTTGGATAATTGAGGGTCAATATCTACAATTCCTTCCACCTTGGATATCCGGCGATCCGTTCCGAGCAGACGCGAAAAACAATACAAGCTCGAAACGGCGCCGGCCGACCAGATGCTTTGACCGGCCGGCGCTTCCACAATAATATTGAGCGGCGACATTTTTCCGGCTACAAAGTCGCTTTGTAATAGTTCAAATCCTTTCCGGGACTCGACCCCATGCGGTAAACTGACAACAGTGGGAGTATAGGTCTTGATATGCAATAACGGCATTGCTAATAATAGTAACAGAGCCATGGTTCCCAGGAGAAAAACAATTGGCCGGCGCATAACGCTTGTTGCCAACCGGTGCCAGACCCGGCCGGTCTTCGAACGGCTAATAATCTTCGAAAGAAAGTTAGGCCAATTAATTGCCGGACCAATCCAATAAAAAAGGACCGGCAATAAAGTCAAAGCGGTTAATACCGCCACCACAACCACCGATATCGAGGCGATGGCCATCGAGTTTAAGAACGGCACTCCGGCGATAAAAACCGAAGCCAACCCGATTACAACTGTTGTCCCGGAAAAAAGCACCGTTTTTCCCGAGGTCGACATGATTGAGACGACTGCTTCCTCCCGGGTTGCTCCGTTTTTCAATTCCTCCCGGAACCGGCTCACCATAAACAATGAATAATCAATCCCGACCCCCAATCCGATCATCGAAACCGCATTTTTCGCCATAATGA
>JBJKPO010000153.1:0-13990 GCA_046706235.1 Bacillota bacterium
AATTATACCTTGGTGTAACCCATGGCGCGGGAAATCATTCCGGCGGTTTCGCTAACATGTTCTAAAAGCTCGCGCTCCCGGCTATTCAAACCTGAGCCGGTATTTTGGTAAAATACGCTGACCGCGCCCGGACATTGATTTAAATAATTATAAATCGGGACACTAAGTTCATGAATGGTTTCATTGAAACCGCTAGCGCCCGCTGAATACTGTTGCCGGCGCAAGTTACCCAGTCCGGCAAGAAAATCCTGCCGGTCTTCGATTATATTTTCCTGTAAGTATTGATTGACAACCGGTTCCAATTGTTGCGGTTCCATCCCGGCCAGTAGTATTTTCCCGGCGCCGGTTTGGCAGGCTGGGACCTGAAGGCCGGTCTGGATGCTGATTTGAATAGGTCCCGCGGTCTTAACCCCATCGGTATAGACCACGTTTTGGTTTGACAGGACCGCCAAGTATGCCGGTTCATTACAATTTTGGACCAGTTCGTTCAAATAAGGCAACGCGATTTCCCTAAGATCGATGCGCTTTAATACGGTATTCCCTATTAAAAATGCTTTCAAACCCAGCCGGTAATTGCCGGTTGCCTTATCGCGCTCCACAAAACCACTGCGGCATAACGCGTTTAGCAAACGGTAAGTGGTGCTTAAATTAAGTTTAACCAGTTTACCGATTTGAGTAAGCGAGAGTAATTCGTTTTGTTTTGCCATAATTTCTAAAATCATTAATGATCGTTCCACGGTTTGCACCCGGATTTCCCGCTGCGCGGTAATAGTTCTCATGACTAACCCCCAGCCTATTTTGTAAAATGGAAAGCATTTTCTTATATTAAAATTGTATCCGTTTGAAAAGTTCATGTCAAGGTTATTTTGAATAAATTTCAAAAAGCTGACATCATTTTATTGTAAGAAAACCGGTTTTGGTTAAAACAGGGTTTCGGACCTGATAAAACTAACATGTCCAGAAAAATTGATGTTAAGTTAATGAGTAGCAAGAATGGTGTATACAAAGGAGCAAGCGGCGGAACTTGTTAAGAAGGACTAAAAATCCTTTATTCGGATGTTTATGAGTTGTTTTGTTTATCCCCAAACCGGAACGAGAGGTTTTTTAATCGTTATAATCATGGTATAATTAAATATAGAGTTTGACTGCTATTAGAACTAAGGAAAATTATGCCTATTATTAACTAGGTGATTAAATATACAAATTTGGTAAAATATATGATATAATTAACATATGGAAAAAACAGATGTGCGTAAACTTAACCCTCAGACTCAATATGAAATTCATAAGCAAGTAATCCGTCTTCGCAAAAAGGGTAAATCAAATCTTGAAGTTGCAGAAATTGTTGGCATTCATCCATCCACTGCAAGCACTTTATGGCAGAGATTCGTTAAAGAAGGTGAATCTGCCATTAAACTGGGTCGCCGTGGCCGTCAAAAAGGAGAGAAACGTATACTGACGGCTGAACTAGAAACGGAACTTAAAAAGATTATCACCGACAAGACGCCGGACCAACTAAAAATGCCCTATGCATTATGGACAAGGGGCGCCATCCATTTATTCATCAAACAACATTATGGAATAGATATTCCTCTCAGAACCATCACAGATTATCTGAAGCGTTGGGGATTTACTCCGCAAAAGCCAGCCAAACGGGCTTATGAGCAAAATCCAAAGATGGTTCAGAAATGGCTCGAAGAAGAGTATCCTGTTATCAAAGCCAAAGCTAAACAAGAGAAAGCCATCATTTATTGGGGCGATGAAACTGGTATTCAAAATTACGCTTACCAAGTCAAAGGTTTTTCTCCAAAAGGGAAGACGCCTATTATTAGCTTAAACGTGAATAGGAGTAGAATCAATATGGTTTCCGCTGTTTCAAATCAAGGTCAGGTGCGATTTATGCTTTACAAGGACACCATGACTTCAGAACGGTTGATTCAGTTTATGTCCAGATTGATCAAAGACGCAAATTGCAAAGTATATTTGGTTCTGGATAATTTACGCGCACATCATAGCAAAGACGTAAAAAAATGGCTAGCAAATAATACGGACAAGATTGAAGTATCTTCCTTCGTATTCTCCAGAACTGAATCCGGATGAATATCTCAATGGAAATTTAAAACATCGCATTCATTCCGGTATTCCAGCCAGAACTCAAAAGGATCTTGTAAAAAAAACGCGTTCATTTATGAGAACTCTTCAAAAACGACCATATCGTGTAAAAAGTATTTTGAACACCCTCATGTGGCTTATGCATCATGATTCGCCTGTTTATTCACCGGAGTAAATAGTATCTTGAATTAAAAGAACGTACTGATATTGCTTTATTCGCTCGAGTGTGTTTAAGAAATGATTACTAAAAACAGCTTTTGGAGTTTTTTTTCATTATCAAACAGCTGGTAAACCGCTTTAGTTGCAGCCCAATCACCACATGCATCAGGAATAGATTTTTCAGGTTGATTTCCAAGAAGCTCTGCGGTGATAAATAAACGATTAATTAACCGTTGGTCATTAATTGGAGCATTTTTAAACTCATCTTTTATTGATTGAGTTGACTCGGTCATTATCCTTAGTTCTCCTTTATAATGTTTGCAGGTATAATTCGCGAGAACATCGGCAGAAGCATTGTCATGTCTTACTTTTTCTTAAATTGCACTTGATTTAATTGTTTGTCTTTAAAAGGACTTATGGGTAATGATTAGCTTTTAAAGAGCAAGAGATCGGATTTAAATCTTTCAAATTAAACTGTAAATTATTAACTATAAAACCGGTAGCTATCCGGTTATATTTAGGATATAATAAACTTAGAGTCAAATAGTATCCCAAAAGATATGGTTTAGATAAAGGTGGGAGTATGGACAAAACATTAATCCATAGAGATTTAGCGTTGAACACGCTAAGAAAACATAAAAATGATTTTGAAAAACAATATGGTGTGACCAGAATAGGGATTTTCGGTTCGGTAGCGCGGGATGAAGCTAAAGACGATAGTGATGTCGATATTGTGGTGGAAATGAAAAAACCTGATCTTTTCTATATGGTTCACATTAAAGAAACCTTGGAAAATGAATTTCACAAGTCGGTGGATATTGTGCATTACCGGGAAAAAATGAATACATACTTAAAAGAACGGATTCATTCGGAGGCTGTTTATGTTTAACCGGGAATTAGTCCACACTATATTATCAGAAATTCTTGAAGCTTCCGATCGCATTGAACGACGTTTTTTAACAATTCAATCATCGGAGGATTTTTTAAAATCGGATGACGGTATTGATCGCCTTGACGCCATTTGCATGATGTTAATCGCTATCGGGGAAAGCTTGAAATATCTTGATAAAATAACCAACGGAAAGCTGTTTGAACATTATCCTGGAGTTGATTGGAAAGGCGCAAAGGGCATTCGTGATATTATTAGTCATCATTATTTCGATGTAGATGCAGAAATTATATTTTCCGTATGTAAAGAGCGTTTACCAATCTTGACACAAACAATACGAATGATAAAAGGCGAAAATTAAAGTAAAATCCAATCTCTTGCCCGTCTTAAAAAGAGTAAAAGATTTGATTTCATAGCTTCCAAATTCCAAATTATTAAGATTCATCCATAACTCTCAATTACCAACTATTACTATCCTAAACATCAACTCTTAACTCTCGACTGTTCCCTACTTCCGGCACGCTCCCAAATCCCCCCGCAGAAACGCCGTTCCCCGGACCAGGGTGGCGCTGTTATACGGCCTGATCTCAGCGTATTCTCCAGGCATCGGCTTATCGGTGGTAACCTGCGTCCCGGACCAGGTAACTTGTTGGGTGCCGAAATTGGATGAAACCAAACGAACCGCCCGGGTTGCCGGTTGTTCAGGATTATCTTCCACGAAAACATTTAAAATACCAATATACGAATCGAAATTACCAAAGCCGGCGGGATCAGGCAAGCGAATAGCGGTAAAAGTATACCAACGAGTACTCATCGATATCGCGCTGACACCCACTATCCCGAAGGGAATTTCCGTCCCCGGCGGAAGCACCGCAAAAACCGGTTGCAATACGCCACAACACGGTGTTGATACCGGAACCGGAGATGGCGGCGCGGGAACGCTTGGAATACAGATGCTCTGCCCCACTGCCAGACGATTGGGATTAACTCCCGGATTGGCTACGATTAATGCTTGTAACGAAATGCCGAACCGGAAGGCTACCGTGTAAAAAGTATCGCCCGTTTTTATGGTATAAACCGTTGCCCCCGCCGGGCACGGATCAGACGAGGAATAGGGACCCGAGTAATAACTGCCGTAGATTAACATGATTTCACTCCCCTTTTCCAGATTATCCATTATCCAAACTACCAATCCCAGCCGGGCAATTATCTTAATACTGAAACAACCGTAGCAGCGCGCAAAAAAAAGCTATTGGACATAGATAATATATGAAAGAGGAATATCAAGTGAACATCTTTTCCCAATTAATTTTCTGATCTTTATTTCACTCTTTACTCTTTACCCTTTACTCTTCACACTTCGCTTGCCGCGAATATTCCGCGGCAAGCCTAATCGCTTCCTCCATGCTTACCGAACCGGCAATCCCTTTTCCGGCAATGTCAAAGGCCGTGCCGTGATCAACTGAGGTTCGTAAGAAAGGCATTCCAATCGTCAGGGAAATAGTCCGCTCAAAATCAACGGTCTTGGTGGCGATATGGCCCTGATCGTGATAAAGCGACAGCACCGCGTCAAACTTACCTTTTAAAGCTTGCGCGAACACCGAGTCGGCGGGGACCGGCCCGGTTACATTCAATCCCATCTCCCGGACAGTCCGAATGGCCGGTTCAATCTCCCGGACCTCTTCGTCCCCAAACAAACCATGCTCCCCGTTGTGCGGGTTCAAACCGGCTACTGCCAATAAACCGTTTTCAATCCCCAAATACTGTAAAGCGTTCAAACAACGCCCGATGTAATCAACCAGCCGCTCTTTGGTTACTAAATCGCATGCCTTACGTAACGAAACATGCCGGGTCAGGAAAAAGACCCGCATATTATGCACCTGGAACATTGTTAGCGGATCTTCGGTATTGGTGAGACTTGCCAGCATTTCGGTATGGCCGATAAAATTGATCCCGGCGGCTTTAATGGCTTCCTTATTAATCGGGGTGGTGGCAATCGAGGCTACCGCGCCGTCATTGGCCAATTCAGCAGCTTTAACAATAAAACGATATGCCGCCCTCCCTGCTCCGGCCTGGACCGCTCCAAAACGAAGCAATTCGGAGTCAATATCGTCAATCGAAATTAAATCAAGAATTCCGGCTTGGTACCGTCCTGTTTCCGGGTCGTTGATAACATTAAAATCAAGTCCGGAATGAATTACCGCGTCAATTTTCTTTAATATGCCTAGGTTACCGATAGCCAGTGGTTTGCAAATCCGGTATAACATTTCGTTTTGTAATGCTTTAAGCACGATCTCCGGTCCAATCCCGGCTGGATCTCCAATGGGAATGCCAATAACGGGTCGAGTCATAATATTCACTCCCTGCAAATTAATTACTTAATTAAGCTCCCTTATATTCTTTTTTGCTTAATGTTTTCCTGCCCGGTTCACGATAATAATATTGAACCAAAAAAGATCTTTAAAAAATCCATTAAAAATAATAAAATTAAACTGTAAATATTGCCGAAGCCAAAACATTAATGTTAATAAGATTTGGTCAAAAAATATCCAATCGAGGTATCTTAAATGTCGCTAGTTTTATTTTCAGTGCTCACGGTGATTGCGATTATCGTCATCATACTGAACCCCAAAGAGGAAACCAATCGTTGGATCGGTATTTGTATTTTAGTAAACGCTTATAGCTTTTTATTGACTCATTTCCAGTTATCCGATTATATGATTATCTATGTTGTGTTGTATCCATATACTTTTCTGCTTTTTTGTATTAATTATACGGGGATTTATTTGGTTTCAAAACGTTTAAAGAATAGATTGTTCGGAATCGCCTTAATCCCGTTAGCCGTTATCTACATTATCAATATCTTTTATCCCAACAATGATGATATTTTCCCCGGACTTCCCTATTGGTTGATTCCTTATTGGACATTATACTTTTTTATTGGAAACTCCTTATTGATATATTCATACATTTCCACCAAAAGTTTTGAAATCAAACGGGACAGATTTCTCACTTGTATTTTGGCCGTTCCGATTACCATGGCCGATTATAGCAACGTTTTATATCATGCTATCACCAGAAATACCATTCCCAATTTTGAGTTTTATAATGTGTTGGTCTTTGGAATCTTATTTATCGTCGTTTTATTTAAATATGACATTCTTGGGGTTTCGCTGAAACTGGAAAAATCCCGTTTTAACAGTACCATGCAAGCAATGAGTTCAGGAACGGCCTTTTTAAACCATACCTTTAAAAATGAGCTTCAAAATATTTGGATGTACATCGATAAAATCGAGTCCTATAACCGGCAACTAAAGCCGGGGTTACAGGATAATCTTCACTTCATCCGGAATTCGACCAACCATATGCTGGCCATGGTATCGAGGATTAACGAACAAATGCAACCCATTGTTTTACAGGAAGTCCGCACCCGTTGCATTGAGATCATCGAACAATCATTATCCCTTGTCGCTCCGCTGCTTCAAACTAAAAATATATCAATTATCAAGGAATATAATGACGATGTAACCTTAATCTGCGATCCGGTTCATTTACGCGAAGTCTTTATCAATATATTAAAAAACGCCATTGAAGCTTCCGTTCCCGGAGGGGAAATCACGATTCAAATCAGCCGGACGCATAAATGGCTTGTGCTGGCATTCAAGGACAATGGAATCGGGATTCCGAAGGAAAATTTGTCTCGGGTATATGAACCGTTCTTTTCAACTAAAAACCAGCGCATCAATTTCGGGTTGGGATTATCCTATTGTTATAATGTAATGCAACAGCATGGAGGAGTAATTAATATTTTTAGTGAAAGAAATAAAGGCACCACGGTATTTTTGAATTTTAAGCTTAAAAAAGTCTTACGATAAATATGGAAAATCGTAAATTGGTTCATTAAAATAGCTAAAATAAAACCTTTACATAAAAAAAGTCCGGGTAATAATTCAACAAATCTAAAAGCGTTGTGAAACCCCTAAAATAGGGTTATCACAATTCTACCAATGAGTTTGTTCTACGAACTTAACCCCGGACCATGAAGTTGTTTATCTCAATTGTGATAATTAAATTATTTTTGTTTTTGAACCACTTTATCTTTTACCGCAATCTTATAGTTAGTTTTCAGTTTGGTGGAAATAATACAATTGGATGATTTCACCTTGACTTCAGTCACCTTTATTTCAGCCACTTTTTCAACAACTGTATCCAGTACTTCGCCGGTATCGGGATCCGTGACCTCATCGATAATGTGCTGAACCACAAAAATCATACCAACTTTAACCCCTGCGTTGGATCCAATATTGATCATAACCATTTTATCTTTGACGTAAGCCACGGTACCCATAAGCGAGCCAGTAGTGCCCGCCACTTTGTCGCCAAGTCCTTTTGCTACTTGATTTACCGCGCTACGAAGCGCTTGCCCCAGATAAGAATCCTGAAATTCGGAACCGCTGAAATCTATGGAGGTATAATCGATTGAAATGTTTAGGTCGGATTTTTTCTTTTCCCCCCGGCCGGTTACCGCACAAATAATTTCCGCCGAACTCGCATCGACCAACCGGACGTCAATAGCTACAATCGCAATGGAAGTTTTAACCCCCAAGGATTTTCCGCCCAGATTGAGCGCTCCGCCCGATGTTTTGATGGTAAATTCAGTAATTCGGCCGATTGCCAGATACTGGACCCCTAAAATTTTTCCGATTTTAGCCGCGGAACGGGCGTCCACCCGGCCGGAAGCGCCAAAATCATGTTCTGTAATAACCTTTTCCACTTGCTCCCGTTCAATCAATCGAAATCTTTTCGGATTTAAATTAAGCAGGGCAGTCACCAACTCATCGGAAACCCCTTTTCCCAAGTCACTAGAACCCCACCATTGATCTTTAATCGAGCCATAGTCTAAGGGCAATACGGCAATTTTGGGAAGCGCCGCGCTTGCCGATAGGGTAAATATCCCAATAAATAAAACCAACATTAGTAAAATAAATAGAATTCGTCGGCCCACTCTATATACCTCCTTTGTTTTTTATTTATATTCACGAAACCAGTCTAAACTATAAATTTAATAATTAAATTCAACAGAAATCACCATTTTCCTGGTGATTTTACAAAAAACACTTGTTTTTTCCGGGAAGATTGAAATCTCCGAACATCCCCTATAAATGATGACATTTTACTTCGAGAAAAATCTTGAATAAGTTATTATATGTTATTAAGCGAAATGATTATTAAACCGATACAGTTTACAAGGGCTTCTGCCGACATTGGTATATATTTTTATTTTTTCAGATAATTAATTTTCTAATTAATACCCTTGAAGCTTTATTACGACTTCTCATTTGTTATTATCTTAAATTAAATATAATTTGGTATAATACTGCTCTTCGCCAGCTTACTTTCGAATTAACCCTTCTTTATATAAATCGGGTTGATTAGGGTTTTTTATCATTTGTTGAAGGAGAGTTGCTTTTTTTCCCAAAATATAAGGAGGTGTTTTTTACAGTGAGTCTTGCATCCAATCCTGTATTAAATCAGCAACCTCGCCTGCAAAAACATACAAACGCAAAGATAAGATTTCGGTTAGTCTATAAAATTACCTTATTAACAGTAATTATTATTTTCACCGTGGTCGCAATCAGCAACTATTTTTTATTCGATATGAGTATTCAATCGTTGCACAAGCAAATTCGCGATAAATTAAAACTAGTCGCCGCTAACGCCGCATTAAGTATTGATGCTGAAAAGCTCAAACTGATTACTTCTCCGGTTGATGAGAGTAATGCCATATATTTGGAACTCCAGTCAAAACTTCAGCAAATTCAGAAAGCCAGTGAAGGAATCGATATGGATTTAACGGCCATCCACAAGCAAGAACAAGATATGAATACCGCCAGGTTTATTTTATTCGGCCTTGCGCTGTTATTGACGATCTTTTTTAGTATATTGTTTGCCCGCTATCTCATTAAACCGGTTATACTTTTAATAAAAGGCACCGAGCAAATTTCCGCGGGTAATTTTGACACGGCGGTTAAAATAAAACGGAATGATGAGCTTGGACTGCTGGCGCAATCTTTTAATACAATGATCGAGGACTTAAAACAAACCCACCAAGCATTACAGCAATATAATCTGGAACTGGAAGAAAAAGTCCGGCAACGAACCGCCGAATTATCAGAGATTAATAAAGAAATAAAAGATATTTTGGATAATATTAGCCAGGCGATATTTACTATTGACCGTGACTTAAAGTTCAATCCGCAATATTCAAAGTTCGCCAATAATATTTTTGGTAATATTAAATTTACCGGTAACAGCCTTTTGGAAGTTTTCTTTCCCCTGGATAACCGGATGACGGAACGTGATAATTTAAAAACCTGGCTTCAAAAAGTATTTAGTCTCGATTCCATGCAAAGTTGGCCGGAGCTTCAAGCTATACAACCAGTCAAGGACCTTATTGTTAAAATAAAGGATAACTATGGAATTAACTCTTCTAAATATATTCAAATTGATTTTAAACCGATCGCCGGCATCCTGCCGTTCGAAGGCCGGGAGTACGTTTCCAAGGTAATGGTGATTGCCCAGGATATCACTGAAAAGAAAACCCTGAAGCTGGAAATCGAAAAGCGGGAAAAGGAACACAAGGATAATATCAATCAGATTGTTGAGACTATCAAGATGGACCGGGAACTTTTCCAGGATTATATCAACGAATGCAAAGAACATCGGGTTGAGTTCGAGTCAAAATTGATTCAACTAAAGGATGATCGAAACAACATGGATTTAGTCAACGATCTGTTTCGAATCATGCATACCATTAAAGGAAACGCCCGGTTCTTCAAGCTGGAACGAATCGAAAATGAAGCGCACAATGTTGAAAGTATCTTTAATGCGATCCGTAAAAACGAAAGAGTCATGGATGATCAGCTTTTAAATGAAAGCTTCAAACGGCTGGATCGGTTTAATTTAATTTTTAACGAAATGCTGGATATCTACAATAAAATTTCACAGGGGAAGGATCTGGATACTGGAAAGACTCGCAGCGATGAACGTTTGAAAGATGAAAGCGGCATCCTGAAAGTTAAAATCCAGGAAGTTGACCGGTTGGCCGAGTTGGTCCGGCGGGCCGATAAGTTGATTGCCGAAAATGTTTCACCGGTAGTGGCTTCCAATATCGGGCCGTCAAAAATGGCGGAAATTCAAAACCTGTTCGCCGAAACCGAACAGCAGTTTAAAACTATTCGGAAAGTGACCATCGGAAAGCTATTTGCCAGGATACCCCGGTTAGTCAGAGATCTGTCCACCGAACTCGGCAAGAAAGTCCGGGTTAACATCCAGGGGGATAACATTGAGATTGACAAGAATATTTTCGATAAACTATCGGATCCCATTATTCATATCCTGCGTAACTCTCTCGATCACGGGATTGAAAAGCCCGAAGAACGAATCTCGCTTGGAAAACCGGCGGAAGGAACCATTAATCTGACAGCCAGTTTGTCCAACTCCGAGTTGTTGATGGAAATCAGCGATGACGGCCAGGGATTGGACATTGAGAAAATTAAAGCTAGAGCCGTTAAGAAAGGGTTGTTGAATCCCGAAAAGGCTTTGTACATATCCGATCAGGAAGCTGTCAATTTTATTTTCACGCCCGGTTTTAGTACCGGTGACCAGGTGAATACGATTTCCGGGCGAAACGTTGGGATGGATGTGGTCAAAATGGCCATTGAAGAAACCTTGAAAGGAAACATATCTCTTACTAATCAAAAGAACCAAGGGCTTAAGATCCGGTTCGCCATACCCTTGGCATATTAAACTCCTATATTGAACCTTTCGGCGGGGGAGTGATGTAATCCCATTAGTTTTGCAAACCTAAAATCCAGTCCACCCAACTTAATACCGTCTGTGCTCTTCGCTCAATTGTGTTGCGACTATCCGCACTGAGCCCATAAATATAACTACTACGCATAATGTCGCAGATCTCTTGTTTATCAGGGATATTGCTCAATTCAAAATATCGACCCAGAACCTTATAAAACACTTCATGTTCAAGAATCCATTTAACCAGTGATAAGTATTTATTTTTATAATCAAAACTCATGATTCGCTGTCCCAGATCGGTTAATGAATAAAATATTTCCTCCTGTCCCCGATGTTTACTTACAATCCCCAGATAAATTGCGGCATTGGTGTAATAATCAGTCTGTCGAATATCGAATTGATAATTGTGAGTTATGAAATCCTTGGATAAATCATTTTCGTAAAGCAATCCCAATAAATCAATTACTCGCTCAAATCTATCCGCCTGGGGAAATGGTATGGCTGGCTCTTCTTTGATTTTGGAATTATGAAATACAGATAATATATCCCCCAACTCAATTTGATCCGGAGCAACAATATATTTTAATTGCTTAACTAACGTGATGGAGTTATATTCTTCTTTCCGGTCGAAAGAAAATATAAAAAACGTAAAGCAATCATTTGAGTAGGTCATAAAAACGGGAATAACCGTTTTTCTTAATTTACCTTCCCATAAACGGTATGGGTAATAAAGCTGACGAATTAAAAAGTCCTCAACGGTATAGTTCTTGGCTTCAACAATAATAAAACTATGCTCACTTTCATAGCCGCCATCGATTTCACATTGGGAATTATCGACTCTAATAGACACTAATTTTCCAATGACATATTTTGAGCGTGATACAGGAAAGATGGTGAGTTGATTTTCTTTGAAGATTTGGGGGAGGTTAATGAAGTGATCGAACTTAGCCATTAAGCGGGCTTCCCGGACGGTATTGATCGTGTTGGCTTCAATCTTGAACCGGCCGGAATGTTGAATGGCCTCTAATATACCGTAATTATCGAATAATTCTTGCCAAGCCTTATCATTTTTGGTTAACACAGTCATAATTCATTACCAGAACCTCATCAATTTTGCCGCGTCCGGTGGCAACAGAGTTGATGTTTCGACTAGCGGCCACTTTTATTATCGAAAAATCCTTATATAAATCCAAAATAAAATCGGTCGCGGAATTACTTAACAAGACAAAGCAACCCTTGGCAGATAGTTTTTTATAAACATCCCGTAATCGTTCCTGTTCACTCTTACCAAAACCGTTTAAATCATATCCCGTAAATGATGATGTATCCGAAACAGGATCGTAGGGGGGGTCAAAATAGACGAAATCTCCTTTTTGGGCAGTCTTTACCGATTCCGCAAAGTCCATATTAAGAATTTTAATATTCTTATTAACCAGGTAATTATGAACAGCTTTAAGTACAATTTCATCAACAATTTTGGGGTTTGTATAACTTCCAAAAGGAACATTAAACTGCCCGGCGCTATTGACTCTAAATAATCCATTGAAACAGGTTTTATTAAGATAAATAATTCGGGAAGCTCTTTGTACCGGGTCAAGACTTTTAAAATTGGGATCCCTATCTAAATCCCGAATTGCATAATAATACTCTTTTTCATTTTTATGCTGGCGAAGATTAAGAATTAGTTCATCAATCGAATTTTTAATTACCTCATAACAATTAATCAACTCGGAATTACTATCATTGATAACCCCTATTGGTGGTTGAAGATAAAACAATACTGCCCCAGCGCCAATGAAAGGCTCATAATATGTATCGTATTTTTGGGGAATGTATTTACTGATTGTTGGTAAGAGCTGCCGTTTTCCCCCAGCCCATTTTAAAAAAGGTTGAAGTAGTTTGTTCTTTTTCAATAACATTCACCTTTAGAATTATTGATATAAATAATCTATCACGAACGCATGTTCTTGTCCGGGTCTATTATAATAATTCTACAAATACCTATAAACATCCTTTGGTTGATTAAATAACTCAGATATCGATGCCGGTAAATTGACCGGCTCTCAAAATTATGATATTATTTAGCTATAAATTTGAGCTGAAAGGAATTTTGATTATGCCTAATATCAGACCGATTTCAGACTTGAGAAATAACGCCAATGAGATTTCCGAGTTTTGCCATCATCAGTTTGAACCCGTCTTTATCACCAAGAATGGGGTAGGCGATATGGTGGTTATGAGCATGGAAATGTATGAACGCCAACAGGCGTTGCTTAACTTATATAGTAAATTAGCCGAAGCCGAGGCGGAAATTGCTAATGGAGCACAGGGCGAGGACTTCTCAAAAATTGCCATACAGTTGCGGGACAGTGTCCATGGCAAAATATAAAGTAATTATATTTCCGGCGGCCAAGCAGGATTTAACGGATATTATCGAATACTTAAATACCTTATCATTAGAAGCCGCAATTAAACAGTATGATGAAATTGTCCAGAAAATAAACCGCTTATCGGAAATGCCAACCAGGTGTCCTTTACTAAAAACTAATGAATTGAGGCACAAAGGATATCGCGCGCTGTTAGTCAATAATTATTTGGTGTTTTTTATAATCAGCGGGGATAATACCGTTGAGATAAGGCGGATATTGTATGGACGAAGGCAATATGAATTTTTATAGTGAATGATTTGAGCGGGTTGAAGCATTCCTTTTTAACCACGAAAGACACGAAAAAGTTCATCGTTAAGGATTAAAATGAAAAGCATTATATCACGAAAGGGTACGAAAAAGATGATTGTCAAAGAATTGAAATGCAATATGATCACGAAAAGCACGAAAAGGTCATCCCCAAAACAGGGCCGGAGGTCCTTGCATCTTGTCGGCATTCAAATCAGGCATTCATTTCCCTGTGGGGCATTTAAAAATTTTAGACTTTATTGTTGGATATTTTTGCCGACCGGGCCGTGAACGGCCCGGCTACAAGGCGGAAGCCGTCCCTGGCTGAATTTTTGACGAA
>JBJKPO010000154.1:0-3714 GCA_046706235.1 Bacillota bacterium
CTTCCGGACTCATCGATGAGTCCAGCGCGGTCTCTGGGTAAAGATAAGAATAATGATTATGGACGTATTCGCCAAATAGGCCATCGTCGTCATAATCCCAATTGCCGGTGAGGTCGGCGTAGAAATAATCGGTGGGAATACTACTATATTCAGGCCAGCACATTTTCATGGGAACATCTCCCACGGTATCGTTGGGATCATCAGGATCGTCCGGATCTGGATTACCAATGAGCAGCACCCATTTGATACCCAGGTTTGCATAATTTTCCTTCAGCCACTGGCGAATCTTTTCAGCTACCCCGTTGGGCGATTGTCCGGTTAAATAGCCGTATTGGTTTTCGGTGACCACTTTTACCTTATGGCCGAGACGCGTTTTATGATCGACGAATTTGGATAAATTCTCACTAAGGTATTTGATTTGGTTGGTGGTGATAATCACATAATCCTTCGGCTCCGGAAATCGCGGCGGTAAAATATCCGGATACCATTCCATTGCCCATTTATAATTGCGAAACCGTTGCGCGGCCTCATCGTCCATCACCCTGTCGGCGAGGAGCGGATCGTTTAAAATCTCCTTGTCGCCGGTCCTTTCAAACGATAAATAAATATCGGCGGATTCAATCAGGTTTATTTCGCCGGTGACCGGGTTGTAGCGGAATGGGGTAAACCCCACCCGGACGAAACGCCACTTGCGCATTTGGGAATGAGAGAGGATGGTTACCGGATCTTGGGGATAAAAGGCTTTTAAATTATACACCTTAAGATTTCTACCGTCCTTGATTTCCTTGTCCGGTCCCCATTCGACTATTTCCTCCTTATCGATCCAGGTCCGTGGCGGAGGAACCGGTTTGATATTATACGTCCCGGATAGGGTAATTTCTTTTTGGACTTTTACGGTCAATTTTAGAGTTTTCCAGTTAATATCGGGCGGTACCGCCAAATCATAGATTTTCAGGGGAAGTTGCGGATCGCCGGGGGAGGAGGTCAAACCGAAATCATTCATGGTAATAACCGATCCCCCGTCTTTTCCGGTGAAAATATTATATTTCCCAATATCAAACGTCTGATTAATCGTTAAACTGGTGAGGGCAAAGGATTTTGACGGCTCAAAAACCGTTAAAAGCAATAAAGCAACTAAAGCATATGGAAATATCATCGTCTTAAATAAACGTGGCCATTTCATCTTTGATTACCACCTTTTTGGGATATTTTGATGAAACCGCTTCACTTACTTCCTGTTTATGTTTTGCTGCGCTTTTTCCCATTCTTGCAAAGCTTTTTCATACAATGCCGGGTCTAACTTTTGTTTCATCGTTTCCACAAGGCTGTTAAAACCGATCAGTATCATATTGAGTTTGACCTTAGCATGTTCGGAGTGCAAGATGAGTTCCGCCGTCCAACGAAAGGTAACCTTGTTTATTTCTTCCCAACGGATTTCCTTGACTTTTCCGGTGATGCCGGTCAATTGAACCTTCTGATCCGTGACCGTTATCCGGGTGAAAGTCCCAATTAAAACCAACGGCAATCCTAAAACTACAAAAAAAGAAACCAGATAAGGTACAACTTCGTTCCCCGTGGTTGGAACGATTTGAAAAACGGTGATAATACCGATTAGAACGCCAAAACCAATTGCAGTATAACCAATAACGGCCATAAATCCAGGGTATTTTAAAACCATTGATCCGTCTTCATTCGTAGCCGGTTGTTTTTTCGCAAAGGTTAGCAAATACCGCATCAAAAATGTAACAACAATAATTACAATAATCGTGGTTAAATAATTCATCGACTTAAACCTCCCTTAATGTTTTTTTGTAAATTTTAACGGGTATTTATATCGTCAGCGTGTATTCTTATAATCATTAGACAAAAAATATTGGTTTTGGTTCTTCTATTATCTAATTTTCATCATAAAATTTTTTGAATACGGATTTATATGGATTGACTCCGCTGGTGTGATGATTGTTCCGGGGAAAGAGTATTATATTTTATTTAGTTTTTGAGTTTTAAATTTTGAGTTATTGATTTTTTCCAATCCGGCTTGAATTATTATTAATACTTTCCCGTCTTTGCTTTTTACGGCTATCTTTTCATGGCCCGCGAAAAACAGCAATTCATAACTTCCCGGTTTAACTTGGGGGGATAAAGATAGATTGACTAATCTTTTTCCTTTGGAGGTTTTCCCGAGAACGGCTTTTATCTCCGTTATTTGCTCCTTTTCCTTTCCGGAGCGGACTATCTGAACTCGATCGATTTTTTCAAGATTATTACCGGAAATGATGATGATTTTATTTAAAGTTCTTTGAATTTGATTTACCGGAACAACGGTATTGCCGGGCTGAACATCGGATATTGAAGGGCTTCCATTATTTCCAGTTGTAAGTTTTAAGGTTACGGCCAAATCATATTGGGTGTTTATTGAGAATGAACCACCCCAGGGATTAGCGGTTAATCCGCCGAAGGTCTTGATTTCGGAACCCCGGTTCACTTGATAGCCACCATTATAAACAGAGTTATCGATAAATCCGCCGACGGTGATCACTCGCCAAGTTGGGTTAGCAATTCCGATTAGGCTCAAAAAAGCGACATATTGCTTTCCCGCTTGTAACTCAAGATTATTAGGGTTAAACATCAGCGGCTGATAGCTGATTTTGTCAAGGGTATTCAAATGAATGGTTTTAACTCCGCTTTGATAAAGGATAGGATTTTTAGCCCGCTGGTTTTCCCATTCCATGACATAAGCCGCAATTTTAAAGGTATCATCGGAATTGTTGCCGCGATTGATTGGGCCGTCATGAATTTGAAAACTAAAACTGTTTAATACAGTATTTGGCGCTGTTACTGTAAAAGTCTGGCCAATGGTTTGGGTGTATTGGGAAGCCCCCGGATGATTGTCGGTGCCGATATTCGTTCCCGCCCCGCGATGGGCTGGAACGGTATTAACTATCAGTACGGACAAGAACATGGCTCCATTAAGAATAATATTCAACAATTGATTTATCATTTTGTGATACCTCCAAACCTGTACTGTTCAAATATAACCTGGATCTGGAATATCAATAATAGGGATAATAATTGATACTTTATTTACTATAAATTAAAATGGCCCGGCGCTTTCTTCGAATACCGAAAAATACCAATCGCCGGCTATTTTTTTAAAGGTAATCCTGTAATAAACCACTTTAACGATATTACCAGTCAATTGTTCTCGTGCTCTAGCCGTGGCACGGGCTGTTAAAGGATTAATAATGGTAATATCCCTTTGGTCGATGATAAAACCGGTGATATTAAAAGAACTAAAATGGCTTTGAAAGGATCTTCTAACTGTGTCGCGCGATACAATTGAACCTTTAAAAGTACATGGATCCGTAAAACAATTTGAACAGCCGATTGCGTTTTCTTCACCAAAATATGTTTGAAAACGGTTTATTAAACTATTAATCTCCGGTTCTATTTGTGGTGAAGTCTTAAACAATGAAGTAGAGGGATCGCCATATAGGTTGTAGTCCATTCTATTTCTCCACCAATCGAAATAATATACCTCAACTTTAGTTTCGTAAAGCGCTTGACCGGCAGGAGTGTCATTCATTAATCTCTGGTTAAAAAAGTAACTGATGGCGGAGGTATTTCCCGCAAAAATGTTGGCGGGCGGCTCAAAGTAACCGTCATAAGCTTCTCGCGCTGCGCTAATAGTACCAATTGCTCCGTTTTTAAGCA
>JBJKPO010000155.1:0-5043 GCA_046706235.1 Bacillota bacterium
CTGCGTGTTTTATTAGATTCAGGAGTAGATTTAAGAGTATTTGGATCTCAAGGACAACAGCGAACGGCGACATTAGCGATGAAACTGGGATTAGTTGAAAAGATAAAAGAAGCCCGTGGTGAATACCCTATTTTATTATTAGATGATGTAATGTCCGAATTCGATGATGAAAGAAAAAAGGCGTTACTGGCAAGTTTAGTTAACTCGGTACAGACTTTTATAACCACGGCGAATCACCGCGATTTTGATAATTTTAATAAAAAAGACGCAATGTTTGAAATTAATAAAGGTGTGGTTAAAAATGGCCAGTAGACCTTTTTCAGCAATTATTGAAAACTTTTTTCAGCGATCTGGAGGTTTAAATCGCCTTAAAGGAGAATTAGCTGTTTATTATTGGCCTCGAGTCGCGGGCAAAGAAATTGCCGGGAAAACAATCGCAACACGGTATAAAGATGGCTTTCTCTATCTTCAAACGGATAATTCGGCTTTAGCACAACAACTTTCATTATTAAATCTGGATATAATAAAGAAATATCGGAAAATATTAGGGCAGAATATTATTAAAGGGATTAAAATAAAGATTGGGACAATAAATATTAGTTCAAAGCACATAAATTCAAAAGAACAACAAATTAACTTGGATCCTACCGAAAAAAAGATCATCGAAAAATGTGGACAATCGATACCGGAATCTGATTTATCCTCGAAATTTACCGAATTAATGAGAAAACATTATTTAAATAAAAAAAAGTTAAAACAAGAAGGAGGTAGAAAATGTCGATCTTGCGGCATTTATATTGAATCTAACTTTGATTATTGTCCATGTTGTGAAAGACTTATAAAAAATGAAAGAGCAACTTTTTTAGAATATATTCGTTGAAGTTGGAGGGAATGAAATGTTTATACATCTTGGTGGCGATAAATTAGTAAGCGTAAAAAACATAATAATGATAATTAACCTTGAAAATAAAAACAAAAACAATATTAACCAAAATTTTTTAAAAAATGTTCGAGAGGAAACAGTGGTGAAAAAATTAGATGGCAATGATTTTAAAGCCATGGTGGTGACGGATGATTTAGTTTATTTATCTCCAATTTCTTCAATGACATTAAAAAAGAGAGCCGATTTTATCAATAATTTAGCGTAAAAATATTCCAATTTTTGTTGGGTAAAATTATTAGTAAAAAGTTAATAATTTTGAGGAGAATAACAATGGAACTGAAACTGGAAAAAAAAAGTGGAGAATATAATGCCAGTCAGATTCAGGTATTAGAGGGGTTAGAAGCGGTTAGACGACGGCCTAGCATGTATATCGGCAGTACTTGTACCAAAGGACTTCACCATTTAGTATTTGAAATTATCGATAATAGCATTGACGAAGCTTTAGCCGGTTTTTGCGATCAAATCATTGTCGATTTGCAGGATGACGGCGCGGTGGTGGTAGAGGATAACGGGCGTGGAATTCCGGTGGACATTCATCCCAAAGAAAAAAAATCCGCTTTGGAAGTGGTAATGACCATGCTTCATGCCGGGGGCAAGTTTGGCGGCGAAGGGTATAAAGTATCCGGAGGACTTCATGGGGTTGGGGCTTCGGTGGTAAATGCGCTTTCAAAAAAGACGGAGGTTTGGGTTAAAAGTAAAGGACAAGTTTATTACCAAAGCTATCAAAAGGGAAAACCGGACGAAGCGATAAAGATTATTGGAACCGCGACAGGTTCCGGAACTACTACTAAATTTTACCCCGATCCGGAGATCTTTGAAACTTGTGAGTTCAATTTTGAATATTTGATACACCGGATTCGGGAAATGGCTTTTTTAAACCGCGGAGTAAAGATTATTTTAAAGGATCAGAAAAACGAGAAGGAAGTAGTTTTCCATTATAATGGAGGAATTATTTCTTTTGTCGAGCATTTAAATAAAAACAAAAATCCGATTCATAAGGAAGTTATCTATACTAATAAAAAAGTCGAAGACAGCGAAATTGAAGTCGCGTTGCAATATAACGATAGTTTCGTGGAAAGTGTTTTTTCCTTTGCTAATAATATCAATACTCATGAAGGAGGCACTCATTTATCCGGATTTCGATCCGCGCTTACCAGAACCTTAAACGATTATGCCCGCAAGACTAATATAATCAAGGAAGCCGATGCCAGTTTATCGGGAGATGACGTCCGGGAGGGCCTTACCGCCATTGTAAACGTCAAACTGCGGTTTCCTCAGTTTGAAGGCCAGACCAAGACTAAATTGGGAAACAGTGAAATGCGCGGGATGGTGGAGACCGTGGTAAATGAAGGATTGTCGGAATTCTTTGAAGAGAACCCGTCCTCCGCCAAAAAGATTATAGAAAAATGCTTACTGGCCGCCAGAGCCAGGGAAGCGGCCCGTAAAGCCAAGGAACTTACCCGGCGAAAAAACGCGTTGGAAGTCGGTTCGTTGCCGGGAAAACTGGCGGATTGTTCGTCAAGGGAACCGGAACTTTCGGAGTTATACCTGGTGGAGGGTGATTCGGCGGGCGGGTCGGCCAAGCAAGGCCGTGACCGGCGATTTCAAGCAATTTTACCGTTGCGGGGCAAAATTATCAATGTTGAAAAAGCAAACTTGGATAAAGTATTAAGCAACGAAGAAATTAAAGCCATGATTACCGCACTGGGAACCGGGTTTGGCGCTGATTTCGAAATTTCGAAATTACGTTATCACAAGATCGTGACCATGACTGATGCCGACGTGGATGGATCCCATATCCGAACTTTGCTTCTTACTTTCTTTTACCGTTTTATGACGCCGTTGATTGAGAATGGCAATGTATATATTGCCCAGCCGCCTTTATATATGGTTAAACAAAATAAAAACGAACATTACGCATATTCCGACAAAGAATTGGACGAACTCTTAAAACGGATTGGACGTCAAAATATTACAGTGCAAAGATATAAAGGTCTGGGAGAAATGAATGCCGATCAACTCTGGGAAACCACCATGAACCCTCAAAATCGCACCATTCTTCAGGTTTCCATGGAGGATGCCATCGAAGCGGATGAAACCTTTTCAATGCTGATGGGCGACAAGGTGGAACCGCGCCGGGAATTTATCCAGTCGCATGCGACCGAAGTCAGGAATTTGGATGTATAAAGAGTTTCAGTAGAACTATAGTTTGTATTCTTTGGCCAAAGCCACATAATCATCGGCAGCCGATTGAAATTGGGCTATAACTTTGGCCGGTAACTCCCGTATTTTGATTGGATTTCCTTTAATCGCGGAGCCGTCGGGAATAGTAGTGTTCGGAGGAACAATCGTCCCGGCGGCAACCAGGCAATTTCGTCCTATTTTTACACCGTCCAGGACAATCGCGCCCATGCCAATCAAGCACCCGTCGCCAAGACGGCAACTGTGAAGCAGCGCGCCATGGCCGACCGTTATATTGTCTCCGACAAAAACTTCAATACCGGATTTACAATGAATAACACAGCCGTCCTGAATATTGGTATTTGCACCGATCGTAATTTTAGCCATATCTCCCCGAATGACTACGTTATACCAAATACTCGAATTCCGCCCGATAACGACATCACCAATCACCGCGCTACCCGGGGCGACAAAACAGGTCACATCAATTTGAGGTTCGAAATTTCGATACATATGAATCATAAACGGACTCCTGTTTTTAATTTTTTTTAAAACTCGACCAACAGATCATTCCATTATTATTATATCAAAAAAGTTTTTTTCTGTCTTTTTTGCTTTCAGCATACCTCGTTAAAAATATTTTACCAAAAAGACATGTCTAATCAAAGTCCTGGAAATATTGCCCTGGAAAGCCATCTTGACAAAAAAAGAGGTTCATGTTATATTTTAATCAAACATATGTTCGACCAAATTGGGTGATGATCATGATTGAACCAATCGGCGAAAAAATCACGGTCGAGGTTTTATTTCAACCGGGGCGGATGCTGCCCCGGTCATTTTCCTGGCGGCAGCGGGCTTATCAAGTAGTGGAGGTCACGAGCAACTGGAGTGTTCCCGAAGGCCAATTCCGGCGGTACTATTTTACAGTCGCCACCGAACAGCCGAATGTTTACGAACTGATGCTTTCCACCAAAAATATGCAATGGGAGTTGACTAGCATCTACCATGACTGAGCGACTGATTTTTCATGTGGACATGGACGCGTTTTTTGCCGCGGTTGAACAAACCGCTAATCCTAACTGGCAAAAAAGGCCGGTGGTAGTTTGCGGCGATGGCCGTACCGTTGTGGCGACGGCTTCCTACGAAGCCCGACGGTATGGAATTCATTCCGGTCAACCTATCGGAGAGGCGCGCCGATTGGCGCCACCGGAGGCATTGTTTATTCCGGGACACCATCAGAAGTATCTTTGGATTTCTTTGCAAATATTTAATATCCTGGCTTCCTTTACACCGCTTGTTGAACCCTGTTCCATCGACGAAGCGTTTATGGATTTAACCGGAAGCAAGGAGGCTCAATCCGATCCGGCTGCTCTGGCCCGGAAAATCAAGGGGCAAATTGCTTCCGAATTTAAGTTGACATGTTCGATAGGGATTGCGAGTAATAAATTAATCGCCAAAATGGCTTCCGATGCCCAAAAACCTAATGGACTAACCCGGATTTTCCCGGAAGAAACGATTGAATGGTTACATAAGCTCCCGATCGAGCGGTTACCCGGAGTTGGTCCCAGTACCACCGCTTATTTACAGGGGCTTAATATCCAAACTATCGGTGAATTAGCATTGATCGACGAGGGAGTATTGATCGGCTGGTTCGGTAAAAATGGGTCCCATCTTTATAAAATGGCCTGGGGTCGGGAAGAAGGCCTGGTAACCCCGGAGATTGCGGATCTCAAATCAGTCAGCCAGGAATGGACCCTGCCCGGCGACAGCACCGATCGCAACCAAATCGAAGCGGTCATTCTTTGGCTTTCCGGATTGGTGGCGCGGCGGCTTCGTAGCGAGGGGCAGGGGGGCAGGACCGTAACTTTAAAACTAAGGGACGCCGGATTTCACACCTTATCCCGTTCCCGGACCGTATC
>JBJKPO010000156.1:0-3652 GCA_046706235.1 Bacillota bacterium
AGACTGGGCCGATACTGCCGGAGCCGCCCATTCATCATGGGATACTCTAAATTGGGAAAAAATTGTATTGATTAATTTGGGCGGTATGGTGACTACCGGCTCAATTTGAAGCGGATCTCCTATTACGACAACCCGTTTCGCACGCCATATAGCGCCTATCGCAGCTTGAGGTGTTGCCTGACCAGCTTCATCGATAAGTAACCAACCTAATTGTTCCGCCCCTAATTGACCAAAAAGTCTTGAGGTAGAGGCGAAAGTCGTCGATAAAACAGGTACAACCAAAAACAAACTACACCATAACGATCTTCTGGCTAATTCTTGTTTTTCCGATAACGGCCTTCCTTTCATTACCTCCAAAGCGGCCCGCAGATTATGTCGCATAATTTTGGCCGCCCCATCAATGAATGCCCGATGTAGCGCAAAAGCGGCGGCAAATAAATCATCCCGGGCACGCTGCAAATCCGTAAAAACCCAGGGAGACCCCAATTGAAGTTTTTCTTCATCACATGACCAATATGATTCATCTGCAAAATTGTCCCCAATCAATTTCCGGCCTTCGTTAATTAATGTCAATGTCTCATCTAATGCTTGATCGGCCTTAAATTTCTCCATTTCAGATCGGGTTAATTTTTCTTTAGCGGCATTAAATTCACCTTGAGCTTGATTTAAATCACTGGAAGTTCGTTTTACTTCATCCCGCGCTTTGGTTACTAATTCCATTAATACCGCCATTTGTTTAATCCAATCGCGGTATGCCCGTAATTGAAATAACCTGGCAAAAAAACCGGGCCGCATACGGTTGTATACTGAACGGTCTTCAACCTTTTTTTTCTCCGCTTCAAGGGCATTCTTGGATTGTAAACGGGCAACATTCAGCCTTTCTTCTGATGATACAAATTCCTGTTTAGCCAAAGTCAGGACCGATAAAGCTTCTTCACTACGCTTAACCGCATCCGGTTTTCGAATAACCACCTCATAGGCTTTTTGGGCTTTCTTTTGAAGCTCCTGTACCTTTTTGAGTTTTCCATTAAAATCTTTCCGGGCAATCTTCCACCGTTCCAAAGCTTCTATCTCATTACACGGTGGTTTTTCAAGTTCTAGTATTATTGGGTTATCCGGTTGTTGGTCATCTTCATCATTTTTATTATCATTATCAATATTTGCCCCGATAATGGCCGCCAAATAAGTATACATACCTCGCTGTTTATCCCACCAAAATGATTTTATAAAAGCATTCCGGTTTGCGGAATTACCGAGTACCGCCGCCGCAAGGCCCCAAGTCTCACCTTCAATCACCTGACCATCACTTGCGGAAAGATTATCGGATATGGTTTGAAAATAACGTAATGGCGGAGTAAAATCATCAGCGATTGCCTTGGAATTAGGTATTTCCCGGCTAATGTTTTCGACAGCTTTATTATTAGAAGATGCAACAACAATTTCATAACCGAGTAAGCTCTCGTCTAATTGATAAAGATGGGTATAGGCTCCGCCGGTTTTCATACTTCCAAGATGTTTAAACGCTAATTCCGGTTTATCAAACTTCGACATTGCAATCGCGCGATCTAAAACAACCTTGGCCACAATATCACGGAGTAAGGTGGTTTTTCCTGTTCCAGGAGGGCCGTTAATCCCCACCAAACCTCCATTAGCCAATTCTTTTACAGAATGATTAATCGCTGCTTGTTGCATGAGATACAGCGGATAACGCCCCCGTCCCGGCCAACGGGTAAACGGCATCCTGTCCGGAGCAAGGGTTTCTTTGAGGAGATCCTGATCGCATACAACATCCCGCCAAACTTTAGGAGTATTGATACCCATATAAGCCAAAAGCGCCTTTCCTACGCTACGTTCAACAAATGCAGTTCGAACACGAACTAAATCCTCAATAAAAAAGCTATTGAGTAGCTCTGGTTCCGGCGCTTCTTGATACCAACTATACTGAGGTACGCGAATTGCTACACCGGGCCGGATGATTTCATCTTCAGGTAAATTCAGTTCATTAATTAGCCAATCAGTTATTCTTTGAATATCGGAAAAATCGACCGGCAAGATTTCTCCATCCTCATTTTGCCTGATTAATAGCCTTTCAATCCCTGACTTGATATTTATTTCCGCATTTACAAATGAAGCTAAATCTTTTAATTGTCCCGCTCGAACTTTTCCATAACCCCAAGCGAAGCTAGATAAAAACGTTCTATCCTGTACCGGCCGTCCCAGGGAATCGAGTACAATAACCGCAAGAGTTGAATTTCCCTTATCAACATCATGTTCGTCGATATTCTCATCCGGATATAGCTTTAAAATGGAATGAAGCGCTTTTGACAGATTTAACTCTCCCAAGTAGATCATCCAATAGACATCTTTCTCTTTGCCTCGTTTGTCATTTCTCTTATCTTTCCAGGGCTCGGGATTATCTTCGAGACGAATCAGTTTTCGATTCAATGATTCTAAATCTTGAATATTTGGAAGCGGTTGAGGCGTAAGAACCTCTATTGTTAGCCAAGCAGCCAGGATTGGGTCCGGGCCGGGGTTCGAGATTTCTATTTGTGTTACTAATGAAGATTTCTTGTGCCTAAATATATCGCGACTAGAAAAATCATGAAGACTATTATCAACTTCTAAACTTTCCGTTTTCGTTTCAAATTGCGGCATATCCAATTCATTGATTGGATCCCTTTCTTCCATGGTAGCAGCTTCCGCATATATTGGAACCTGATGTTCAATTTCAGCTTTTTCTTTAGTTTCCGCTATTTTTGATTGAGACTTTGAATCCTTTGAGGATTTAACTTCTAGAATATTGATTAATTTTTCGATTTTCATATGAAGCTGTTTAGCCCGGTTCGTATTACGAAATTCAAGTTCATGATGCAATGCTTCTAGAATCTTGATTTCATTATTAGATGTTTCAAATACCTTTTCAAGTTCAACAATGGAACTCTTAAAATAGGGTCGTTTTACCATCTAGAATATCACCTCAACAGTATAATTCTAGCGTAAACAGTATAACGATATGTTTCTAAATGAATAAACCAAGTTACATAATGAACCCACTATAAAATTCGGCATTTCAAAAATATTTCCTTATATTTATTTTTCGTTATTCACTTTATTCAGTCCACTTCTAACTCAGTTGATTATGTTTATAAATCCAAAAAGGGGGCTTTCCCCCCTTGTTCAATCCTCCTCCAGCATCATCACCGTCAACACCGGCTCTCCCCGATCTCCAGGACCACACTCAATTTTAAACGTAAATATCCGTTTCGGCCCGGCTCCGATGATTATCACTTGAAATAGACAGCCGGTTGACCATTTCCTGGTCTGAAAGTTACGGGACATATGCAGAATATCCCAGACAACTCCTTTGTAATCATTACTGCACTTGGGGTTATTCACCGCTCTTTCGATGATTTCCCAGACGGCAATTGTACAGGCCACTGAATATTTGTAACCTGATTCGGCAATGGGGATGAATTGGTTCAAATTGACCAACACCCCGTCCTCAAGGGCTTCTTCCCTTAAATAACTACTGATAACTTCCCCGAAAAGCTCACTTAATTCATTAGTTTTTTGCATCGTAGCACCATCCTTTTTCTTTTCGGGGACTGGGGTTTTCCCGGCTCCAATTGTCAAGGGTGATCTTGGCGAAGGA
>JBJKPO010000157.1:0-10776 GCA_046706235.1 Bacillota bacterium
TTAATAAACTACTAAGATAACGCCCCCGTCTCGGTCAAAAAGCTCCAAGCGGTCCCCCAAAAAAGTTAACTGACAACACGCGGTCTGGTTCTAGAATAACGGATACCAGCCTTATTAAGAATCATCAACCCAAATTATTCAATTAAATTATAGCATGAATTTCTAGAGACAGCAAGATCTTATCCTAATTTTTGAGGCCTTCCCGGCTTTCCCTTGCCGCCTCAAATTCCACCGCATCCATAAATCCTCCCACCGGCGGATGAGGTTTCCGGACCCGTACGGTAATCCGTTCCAGATCGTAACTGTCTGAAATCCGGTTTAAAATCGCCATTCCAATGGCTTCCACCAGATTAAATTGGCCCGCTTCGATAGTATTCTTAACAATTGTAAAGATTTTAATGTAATTAACGGTTGCATTAAGGTCATCGGCGCGGGCGGCGCGTGTAAAATCCGTTATTAGCTCAACATCAACATCAATCCGTTGTCCTAATTCCTTTTCGGCTGAATAAACCCCGTGATAACCATAAAAAGACATATTTTTTAAGGTTAATTTAGTGGTCATTTTGAACCCACCCCCTACCAAATATAACGGATCAAATCATTTTTGTGAAGCAATTTCTTTGATTTTTTACACATTGACAAACAAAACATCCGCAAGTAAAATTATGATAACTTGTAATTTGGAGGAACTGATCCGTATGGGTATTGAAAACCGTGAGTTGATTCTAAAAATACAACAGCTCAAAACAGATCGGGATGCCGTAATTCTGGCTCACAATTACCAAAATGACGAAATCCAAGAGATTGCCGATATCGTTGGGGATTCATTGGCCTTAAGCCGGTCCGCCGCAGGTATGAAGGCTGAAATTATCATCTTTTGTGGTGTTCATTTTATGGCGGAAAGCGCGGCGATATTAGCACCCGGAAAAACTGTAATTCTTCCCGCGGCGGATGCGGGTTGCCCCATGGCGGAAATGGCCGAACACTCGGAGGTCTTACGTTGGCGCCAATCTTATCCAAACGCGGCGATTGTATCATATGTAAATTCAACGGCCGCGGTTAAAGCCGTCAGTGATTATTGTTGCACTTCCGCGAACGCAGTCAAATTAGTGCGGAATATTCCTGAATCGGAAGTGATTTTTCTGCCGGATCAAAACTTGGGACATTTTGTCGCCGATCGGGTCCCGGAAAAAGTCGTGCGGATTTGGCCGGGCTACTGTATCACCCACCATCGGGTCAATCCGGAGGATGTTTGGCACGCCAAGACATCTCACCCGGATGCCCTGGTCTTGGTTCATCCCGAGTGCCGCCCCGAGGTTACCGAAATAGCTGATTTCATTGGAAGCACTTCCCAGATCATTGAGTATGTCGGCTCCTCTTCCTGCCGTAAATTCATAATCGGCACTGAAATGGGAATCTTGTATAATTTAACGAAACATAATCCCGGTAAAACCTTTTATTTATTATCTCAGGGGTTAGTTTGTCCGAATATGAAACTGACTACGCTTCCGAAAGTTTTACAGGCTCTGGTTGAATTAAAACCACGAATAACCGTAACCCCCGAAATTCAAGTCAAAGCCCGGGAAGCTCTAAATAAAATGCTTCTATATGTCGAATAAGTGAAATGTATTCTATAATATTCAATAAATTTTTTTATGCGGAGGAACAATGGCCAATTCCTTCCCCGATACATTGCCCCCCTTGCTTGATTCGGCTCCTTATATTATTATCGGTAGTGGAGTTGCCGGTTTATACGCCGCTTTACAATTAAGTAAAAAAAACCGGGTTATCTTAATAACTAAATCAACACTTTCCGAAAGTAACACTCGTTACGCTCAGGGCGGTATTGCAGTCGCCCTTGGACGGAATGATTCTCCGGAGCTTCATTATCAGGATACTATTATGGCCGGCGCCGGCCTATGCGATCCCGAAGCGGTTCGCATCTTGGTGTACGAAGGGATTGATCGCGTCAAGCACCTGATCGCGTTAGGAACGCCTTTTGATCGTCATGGGATTGAAATCGCGTTAACTAAAGAGGCCGCGCATAGTCGCTGGCGGATTTTACACGCCAATGGCGATGCCACCGGAGCCGCTGTTTCCCATACGCTTATCGATAGTATCACTAACGAACCCAACATCCAATTATACGAGAATACTTTTGCGCTGGCCCTGGTAACCAATAAAGAATGTTGCCGCGGTTTGATCGTAATCCGGGACGGAGATTTACATTTGTTGTTGGGATCGGCAATTATCCTTTGCACCGGGGGATTAGGCCGGATTTACGAAAAAACAACCAATCCGCCGGTGGCCACCGGGGATGGAATGGCCATTGCGTTCAATGCCGGAGCCACTTTACAAGATATGGAGTTTATTCAATTTCATCCCACGGCGCTTTACCTGCCTCCGGCACCCCCGTTTTTAATCTCGGAATCGGTTCGGGGTGAAGGAGCCATTCTTTTAAATCATCGTGGCGAAAGGTTTATGCGCCGTTATCACTCTTTAGGCGAATTAGCGCCGCGCGATGTGGTGGCGCGCGCTATTTTTTCTGAAATTCATCGTGAAAACAACTCCCATGTTTTACTTGACCTTTCTAAAATTAAACCGTCGGTGATCAAGGCCCGCTTTCCACATATCTATGAGACTTGTTTAAATTACGGAATTGATATCACTGTGCAACCGATTCCGGTGGCGCCCGCCGCTCATTATATGATGGGTGGAATCAGGACTGATTTATGGGGCAGGACTGATATTCCGGGTTTATTCGCCGCCGGTGAGGCTGCTTCGACCGGAGTTCACGGGGCAAACCGGCTGGCCAGCAATTCCCTGCTTGAAGGCCTGGTTTTTGGGGGCCGGATCGCCGAATACCTTGGGACCCGGGAAATCAATGATAATTCACGGTTACCCGATGATCCGGTAATTCATTATCCCCAAATATTCACCGCTTTTTCGGATCTAATCTCAAGCTATCAACTTTTGTATAATCTAACCGATTTTTATCTGGGCATTACCCGTGATGGTCCCGGTCTTACCACCGCTTTGAATTCTTTTAATTCATTGCCGGCATCAAAAGTCGATTATAAGCTAAATCCGGCTTATTTCGAATTGCAAAATCTGTACTGTTTAGCTCGTCTGATGTTTCAAGCGGCGTTAGCCCGTACCGAAAGCCGGGGAGGGCACTTTCGTTCCGATTATCCTTCCCCCGGCGCCGAATGGCGCAAACATATCTTGTTCCGCCATGATCGCATCGAAGTAATTTAATTTTCAGGGAGGCAAAATAATGAATCGGTTAATCTTAGAGGATATTGTTCGTCGCGCTTTAATTGAGGACATTCAAAATGGCGATATTACTACCGAAGCTATTTTTTCCGATAATTTTGAGGTCTTTGGAAATTTTATAGCCGAAGAATCAGGGGTTATCGCCGGATTCCCGGTGGTGGCCGAAATATACCGGCAGTTGGATTCAACCGTTAAATGCGTCTGTTTGATCCCGGACGGCAGCATGGTTAGTCCAGGGGCTAAAATCATTCAAGTCCTTGGTCCGGTTAAACCAATTCTGGCCGGCGAGAGAGTGGCGGTTAATTTTATCCGCCGGCTTTCGGGAATCGCATCCCAAACTGCCCGAATGGTCCTGCTCATCACCGGTACCCGCGCTAAAATTGTCGATACCCGTAAAACAACTCCCGGCTTACGCATGCTGGAAAAATACGCCGTCCGTCAAGGTGGCGGCATTAATCACCGTTTTAACCTGGCTGATGCGGTTTTAATCAAAGACAACCATATTGCCGCCTGCGGTTCGATTAGCGAAGCCGTTAGACGAGCCCGGAAATACATATCGCATACCATGACCATCGAAGTCGAAGCCGAAAACGAAGCCCAAGTATTGGAGGCTTTGGAAGCCGGCGCGGACATCATCCTGCTTGACAACATGCCTACCCGGGAAATGTCCCGAATGGTTCAGTTAATCCGTTCCCACGACTCCGGGAACAAGAACCGGAAGATAATCATCGAAGCCTCCGGGAATATCCACGAGTCGAACGTTCATGAAGTCGCCACTACTGGTGTGGATATCATCTCCAGCGGCGCCATCACTCATTCCGCTAAATCATTGGATATCATGTTAGCGATTGAAGAAGTTGCGGAAATATAATGAATTAAACTAACTCCCGGATTGCTTAACCCGGGGTTAGTTTAATTTTCAAACACCTTACGAAAATGGAATCCGAAAATGGCATAGGTTATCACGAGTGGAAAAACCCGCGGGCGTTTTAGCAGCGACCACCCCAGCAATCGCCAAAAGTAGAACCGTTCTTTGCCCATGACCCCAATAACCAAAAGTGACTTTAAAAAAGCGTTAATATCGGTTAAACTAATCCGAATCTTTTTTTTAGGCGCCGGACGATATTCCATTAAAAATTCTTTAAGCCGTTTATAATAGTATTCCGGGGCGTAAATGGTGTTGATAATTTTTTTATACCCGTTAACTAAGGTTTCACGGGGCATTTTAGGAATATAGTTCACGGTAAAATCGGTATTATTACCGGAACCTTCTTTGAGAATCCGAGATTCTTGCTGAAGCCGGCGGTATAATAGCGTTCCCCGTAATACATTTAATAACCCGACCATTGCAGTAACAATACCGCTTTTCTGGATAAACTCGATCTGTTTTTCAAAGATGGAAGGCGGGTCGTTGTCAAATCCCACGATAAATCCGCCCTGAACCTGCAAACCGGTGTTTTGAATTTTCTTGATCGCGGCAATCATGTCGCGGCGTTCGTTTTGTACTTTACTGCACTCGGCCAAACTCTCTTCGTGAGGAGATTCGATACCAATGAATACTGTTTCAAAACCCACGCTGGTCATAAGTTTGAGTAGTTCGTCATCATCGGACAGATTAATGGAAACCTGGGTGTAAAAAGTAAAAGGATGCCGGTGTTCCTCCATCCAATGCCCAATGGCCGGTAATATTTCCGATTTTAATTTCTGTTTGTTCCCGATGAAATTGTCATCCACGATAAAGACATTTCCCCGCCACCCTCTGGTATATAGGCTATTTAATTCCGCCAAAATTTGATCCCGGTCCTTGGTCCGGGGCCGATGTCCATAAAGAAACGTAATATCGCAAAAATCGCAATTAAAGGGGCACCCCCGCGAATATTGCACACTCATTGAAGCGTATTTGTTAAGATCAATCAATTCCCATAATGGTAAAGGAGTTTTGGTAATATCGGCCCATTCATTTGAGGTATAGATATGTTTGGCGGTATTATTCTTTAAATCGGTTATAAAGGGCGGCAGGGTGATCTCTGCTTCATTCAGAATTAAATGATCAATTTCCGGATAATCTTCATAACCGGTAGTGAATAAAGGTCCGCCGGCCACTATTTTTCGGCCGCTTTTTTTGCAGTGTTTAATAACGTCCTTCACCGAATCCTTTTGAACCGACATCGCGCTGATAAAGACATAGTCCGCCCAACTTAAATCACTTTCCCGTAATTTAGCCACATTTAAATCCACAACTCGTTTTTCCCATTCTTTTGGCAATAAGGCGGCCACGGTCAATAAACCTAAAGGCGGGTTACTCGCCTCTTTATAAATAAATTTCAAGGCATGTTTAAAACTCCAGAAAGTATTGGCCGGATATTCGGGGTTTACCAATAAAATTTTCATCTATTTACCTCCGTTTTTTTGTTACTAGTTAAACGTAAATTGAATAGGATAAATTTTACTAAACTAACAGATGCCTAACTAACACATACTATTTTCGTAAAATATAGATTCCTTTTGTCACCGGTTTAATATAATCGAGAAACTGCAATATAGTGTTATTATTGATTATTTTAGAGACTTATATCCTGAAAAAAAAATAAACCGACAGGTTTATTAAAAATGGAAACCGGGGAATTCCTTGCAAAAGGAGTTCCCCGGTTAATAATAATTAATTAGCGTCTTAATTGGTTGAAAAATGTCGCTATAGCTTAACTCCTCGATCATTAATCGTCTCGTAGCAAAATTAAGCTACTCGATTATTGATTATTTCGTGAAATATAAAACTACTCAATGATCTTGGTAACAACTCCGGACCCGACGGTTCGTCCGCCTTCGCGAATCGCGAAACGCAGCTTTTCTTCCATCGCAATCGGGGTGATTAACTCAATCGACATCTTCACGTTGTCGCCCGGCATAATCATCTCGGTACCTTCCGGTAAGTGCGCTACTCCGGTAACATCGGTAGTCCGAAAGTAAAACTGCGGCCGGTATCCATTGAAAAACGGGGTGTGCCGCCCGCCTTCCTCCTTGGTCAACACATACACTTCACTCTCAAACTTGGTATGCGGCGTGATCGAACCCGGCTTCGCCAATACCTGGCCGCGCTCCACATCTTTACGGTCAATTCCCCGTAATAATACCCCGATGTTATCTCCCGCCACTGCCTGGTCCAGTAATTTCCGGAACATTTCCACCCCGGTGACCACCGTCTTCTTGACCTCTTCCTGTAAACCGATGATCTGTACCTCGTCACCAACCTTGACCACTCCGCGTTCGACTCTTCCGGTCGCCACGGTCCCACGCCCGGTAATTGTAAATACGTCTTCCACCGGCATCAGGAACGGCCGGTCGGTTGCCCGTTCCGGCGTCGGGATATATTCGTCAACCGCGTCCATCAATTGCCATATCGCGCTGCACCACTGACATTCCCTATTACCACAGCCGCATTCCAGCGCCTTCAATCCCGAACCCCGGATGATTGGAATCGTATCGCCCGGAAATTCATACTGGGTTAATAAATCCCTGACTTCCATCTCTACTAATTCCAGCAATTCCGGATCGTCAACCATATCCGCTTTATTTAACCATACCACGATATACGGCACTCCCACCTGCCGCGCTAATAATATATGCTCCCGCGTCTGCGGCATCGGTCCGTCAGCGGCCGACACCACCAGGATTGAGCCATCCATTTGCGCCGCCCCGGTAATCATGTTCTTTACGTAATCGGCGTGCCCCGGACAATCCACATGCGCATAATGCCGTTTATCGGTCTCGTATTCCACATGAGCGGTATTGATGGTTATGCCACGCTCTTTTTCCTCCGGTGCTTTATCGATCTCGTCGAATTTTATATAGTTGGCTTTTCCCACCTTCGATAAAATCAGGGTGATTGCCGCCGTCGTGGTTGTCTTCCCGTGATCAACGTGACCGATTGTTCCTATGTTTACATGCGGTTTGGTTCGTTCGAATTTCTGCTTCGCCATACTTTTTCCTCCTTTAAATCTTAAAAGTTTTATTTGATTTTTATCCCTTCCGGGAATTCTTACCGCTGGTTAATCAAAGTCTTATTTTATTATAATTAATTTGTTCATCCGTTAACTGACTTTTTCGATCAGAGTATCCGCGATATGTTTTGGAACTTCCTCATAATGCGAAAAATGCATTATATAAGTTGCCCTGCCTTGTGAAATAGACCGGATAACAGTGGCATATCCAAACATTTCCGATAACGGTACGTGTCCGCGAATAACTTGAGCCCCGGCTCTGGTTTCCATTCCTTCAATCCGCCCCCGTCGGGAATTAAAATCCCCCATAATATCTCCCATATATTCTTCGGGAGTTACTATTTCCACTTTCATGATCGGTTCTAAAAGTACCGGGGAAGCTTTTTTGGCTCCCTCTTTAAAAGCTATCGATCCTGCAATCTTAAACGCCATTTCTGATGAATCGACATCGTGATATGAACCGTCAAATAAAATAATTTTTATGTCAACCATGGGATATCCGGCCAGTATCCCGGTAAGCATTGCTTCTTTAATGCCCGTTTCCACAGGGGTGATATATTCACGCGGAATTGTTCCCCCGATAATTTTATTCTCAAATTCAAATCCGCTTCCGGGTTCTAACGGCGAAAGCTCAATCCATACGTGGCCATATTGACCCCGGCCACCGGTTTGACGGATAAATTTGCCCTCAGCCTTCACTGAACGGCGAATGGTTTCGCGATATGCAACCTGTGGTTTTCCAATATTGGCTTCAACTTTGTATTCGCGTAATAAACGATCGACAATAATTTCAAGGTGCAATTCACCCATACCCGAAATAATGGTTTGTCCGGTTTCAGGATCGCTTCGGACCCGGAACGTAGGATCTTCTTCAGCTAACTTGGCCAGGGATAAGCCTAATTTCTCCTGATCCGCCTTAGTTTTTGGTTCAATCGCGATATCGATAACCGGATCGGGAAAATCCATGGATTCCAAAATAATGGAATGTTTTTCATCACAAAGGGTATCCCCGGTTGTAGTATCTTTTAAACCGACCACTGCGGCTATATCACCGGTTTGAACCATATTGATATCTTCGCGATGATTAGCGTGCATCCGTAAGATCCGGCCCACTCGTTCCCGTTTGTTTTTGGTGGAATTTAAAATATAAGATCCGGTTTTTAAGGTACCGGAGTATACTCTAAAAAATGCGAGCTTGCCCACATAAGGATCAGCCATAATTTTAAATGCCAGCGCCGAAAAAGATTCATTATCATCGGCTTTTCTAATTATTTCCTCTGTTCCTCCCCGGGTGACACCGACAACCGGTGGTAAATCAAGCGGTGAAGGAAGATAATCAACTACTGCGTCAAGCAGCATCTGTACCCCTTTATTTTTAAACGCGGAACCGCAAAGCACCGGGGTTATTTTAGCTGATAACGCTCCTTTGCGAATTGCTTGTTTAATCTCATCATTTGGGATTTTAATACCTTCCAAATATCTATCCATTAATCCGTCATCAAACTCGGCCAGGGATTCAATCATTTTTTCACGATATTCGGCTACCATTGCGTTGAGTTCAGCAGGAACAGATGTCGTTGAACTTTGCGTGCCCAGATCATCCGTATAAATAATTGCTTTTTCGGTAATCAGGTCGACAACTCCCTCGAACTTATCTTCAGAGCCGATTGGAAGTTGAATAGGAATGGGATTCGCCCCCAAACGCTTTCTAATCATATCCATGCTCCTGAAAAAATCAGCCCCGAGCCGGTCCATCTTATTAATAAAAGCAATTCGTGGCACACTGTATTTATCGGCTTGGCGCCATACCGTTTCCGATTGAGGTTCAACGCCTCCAACCGAACAAAATACAGCGACCGCCCCATCCAATACTCTGAGTGATCTCTCAACCTCCATTGTAAAGTCCACGTGTCCGGGCGTATCAATAATATTAATTTGATAATCATTCCATTCACAAGTTGTCGCGGCCGAAGTAATGGTGATCCCCCGCTCCTGCTCCTGAATCATCCAATCCATCGTAGCTGAACCATCATGTACCTCACCCATCCGGTGCACTTTACCGGTATAAAACAAAATTCGTTCCGTAGTCGTTGTTTTACCGGCATCAATGTGCGCCATAATGCCGATATTACGAATTCGATTTAAGTCATAAGCTCTTGCCAAATTATTTACCTCCGACGAACCCTTCCAATTTGTCCTTAAATATTTATTATTATAGTCAAATATATTAATTTACTTGGATATTTGCAAATACTATTACCAACGATAGTGCGCGAATGCTTTATTCGCTTCCGCCATTTTATGAGTATCTTCTCGCTTTTTTATGGAAGAACCGGTATTTTGTGAAGCATCCAAAAGCTCCGCCGCTAATTTCTCCTGCATTGTTTTTTCACCGCGGGCTTTAGCATAGTTAACAATCCAACGAATTGCCAATGCCATCCGGCGTTCCGGCCTAACTTCCACCGGCACTTGGTAGGTTGCGCCGCCCACCCTGCGAGGCTTTACTTCAAGGACCGGCATCACATTTTTAATTGCGGTTTGAAATACCTCCATCGGATCTTTGCCGGATTTTTCAGCAATGATATTTAAGGCGTTATAAAAAATGTGTTCACTGATTCCTCTTTTACCACTAAACATAATTCGATTAATAAATTGAGTTACCTGCTTATTTCCATAAACCGGATCAGGTAATAATTCTCTTTTAGAAACTGAACCTCGACGCGGCACGAAAAATACCCCCCTTATTTCTTCTTGGTTGCGGCAGCCTTCGGCCTTTTAGCTCCGTATTTAGATCTGCCTTGTTTTCGATTTTGGACTCCAGCTGTATCCAAAGTTCCCCGTATTATATGATACCGGACTCCCGGCAAGTCTTTCACACGGCCGCCCCGGATTAATACAACAGAGTGTTCTTGCAAATTATGGCCTTCACCTGGTATATATGCGGTAACTTCCATACGGTTCGACAACCGGACCCTGGCAACTTTACGCAACGCCGAATTGGGTTTTTTCGGGGTAACCGTTGATACCCGGGTGCATACTCCCTGTTTTTGCGGACTACCATCAGTTCTAATCATTTTTTCTTTATTTACATTATAACCCCAACCCAATGCTGGAGCAGTACTCTTTTTAGATATAACCCGCCGACCCTGTTTGATTAATTGATTAATCGTTGGCAATATTGTCCTCTCCTTCTCCTGGCATTTCAAATCATTATAATCGAAAATATCCTATAATTAATCTTGTTTTATCAAGCTAACGATCGCGGCGCTGACTTCAATTTGACAAATCTTTCCTAAATCCTTTTGATTTATATTGACCGGAATCAACTCAATTTCTTTTTGACGACAAATCATGGTAATTTGCCTCATGATATGTTCATCGATATCATTGGCGAAATAAACCGTTTGGACCCTATCTTGCTGAATTGCTCTTAAAGTTTGCTTTAATCCGATAATCTTTTGTTTAGCTTCTTTAATCGTTTGGGCAATTTGAGTCATAATAT
>JBJKPO010000158.1:0-5019 GCA_046706235.1 Bacillota bacterium
ATTCAGCAAAAAAATACCTGTTCTTCCATCCTTTTAAACATTTACTAAAAACTATTCGTGGTTTGACGGAAAAATCCTTCCTAAAAAATGAACCATATATATAATTCTCTTAAAACTGACGATAAAAATTATGATACTAATATATTTTTATATTTCGGTGAAAATCAATCATTTTTTGGTGGGAATCGACCCAACCAAACGTTATCTGGTTGCCACCCGCGCCGTTAAGGATACTAAATCGCCCGCGGGATTGGGAGATGAGGATCAAAAATCGTTATGGCTTATCGACTTAGAAACCGGACGGGAGATTTGTTTGACTGATCCCCAATATATTGCCGAAGGAGATGGTTTTTCACCCGATAGCGAATGGATTGTGTTTTTTATGAGTCCCGGCGATCAATCGACATCCGACATTTATAAAATCAGACGCCAGTCTGGATCAAGTAAATACTTAAACATAAAGGAGAGGAGCGGGGATGATAAAGAAAAACGAAATACTGACCCAATTTTTGTTATTATTATCAGCAGTAGTTATTTTAATTTCGGTGGGCGTAACCGGTAGTAAACAACCAGCTGAAAAAACCGTACCGCATAAGGGAAAATGGGGAATCTATGCCTTGAATCTTGCCACCAACGATGTATCTTTGATATATAGCACCAATAACGGCCTTTTTGAATCCGCTTTAATGTTGAACAATCAAGGAGACAAGTTGGTTTTTGCGGAATATTTCGGCGGCGCCGGATTAAATCATTCGGAAATCTGTACCATCGGAATCGACGGTAAAAACTATCAAAGACTTACCGGCAACCAATTCATGGATCTTTACGCCGTCTGGTCTCCCGCCGGCGATGAAATCGTTTTTCTTTCCCAGCGTACCGGGGATGACACTTTAGATATATACAGGATGGATTCCAGCGGCGCCAATCAAACAAAACTGTTCGACTCGGGGGATCACGACGGCGATATTCACTGGGTGGGAAATAAAATTGTATTTACCGCGTTTCATCAAATCTGGGGGATGAACTATGACGGATCCAGGGTAACTAATGTTACCCGGATTACCAATCCACCCAAGGCCGGTTATAAAGGAATCGCCAATCTACCAAACGGTGATTACGATCCCCGCCTGAGTTCCGACGGAGCCAAAATTGTATTTGAACGGTTAGAGGACGCCGACGGCAGTCCCCATGGTTATTATAACATCTATGTTATAAACTATGATCGGACCGGAGAAACCAACCTGACGAACAATACCGGATATTCCCAGGGCATGGCAAACTGGTCCCACTCGGGGGATAAAATCGTATATATTGTGGCCGCTATTAATAATCAAGGAAAGTATGATGTGTATATGATGAACGCCGATGGAACAAATGCCCGAAATATCACTCCCGATTATTTCCCGGCCAATTTCTTAGTTCGCCAGACCGCTGTATTTTCCAAAGATGATTCTCAAATATACTTTATCGGAATGTGGTGGCAGTAAAATTTATCATTACAGTTTTCAATGGTCCCGGGTGTTTGACATTCATTACGAATTTTGATACGGTAATAGTAAATCTTTTCAGATCCGGTAGAAAGGAGCTATTATGGATATCATCGACAGTAAAAATTCCAGCCCCGACCGGCAGCCGACCGCAAACGAAACGCTTTATTTGCAAAAGCAAATTAAGACCAAACGTACTGCTTTTCGAACGGGATATTATCTCCTGCTTGCCTGTTCCATAATTCTTACCCCATTTGTTATTCGCGTTTTTTCCTTTAAGCTATTGGGTGGAGTAATTATGCTGATTTTATTGGGATTTCTTATCTTTCTGGTCATTAAATATCATCTGGCCGCAAGGTTAAGTAGTTTTGATAAAGTGGATACCATTGTTTCTATCGAAGGAATGTATTACCAGAAGCTGGAAGGTTATGGCCGGGTGAAAACACTGCGTTATTATATTGATAATAACCTTATTTATATACCGGTTCATTGGCGTAAATATGTGAAAAACGGCGAACATGTCCAAGCGGAAGTCTATTTTTATACGACGGAATCTCTTACCGGGAAAGGCGGCCTCTATCAGCAATGTGAACTTATTTCTTTAAACAATAAATATTTTATCGACCGGGAGATCCCGTTAGGACTGTTAAATCGTAAATTTAACTTTAGTCTGGTTTTTGCCGGTGTTTTATTGCTTGTTATTTCCGTAATCGGGTTAATAACCTATTTTGTTTCCAATTATACGCCTTACGATTTATACCAAAAATATGTTTACGACAAAAAGGAAGTTCGTCAATTCGATACTGTAGACGAAGTCTTTTCCAGAGACAACCCGGTTGAAGCGGGTTCCAAGATTTTTATTTCCAAAGCGGCCCTGGCGCCCTCGCCGTATCAAAATTACGTTTATTTTTTCAAACCAACCGAAGACGATAGCGGGGCAATCATCAATCTAGCTCAATCAGCGCCTAATGAAACAACTGATTCCTTAAAAGATAAATTGTTTTCGCTTTATAGCAGGCGGCTCGCCCTTAGAAAAAAGCTATTGACACCAACAGATGACCTGGAATTTAATTACCTGTCCAATCGTTTTGTAAACCAAGTTTTTGACCCAATCGGTCCATTGGTGGTCCGGGGAAATATCCAGGGTATATTATCAAAAATAAATCCGGACGGAAAAGAGCAATTCATACTCGATACTAAATATAGTTTCATGCCTGCCGCTAATTTTATTGAGATTATCTTTCTTTTTCTAATGATCGCACTGATTCTGGGGATTCATGGTTTTTATGTATTTGGCAATAATAAACGAATTATCGATAAAATAAGAAAAATCTATTGAGACAAAATAGGCAACAATCGACTCATCATTAGGGATACCTCTCCACAGTTATCATCTTTCATATTCCATATTAACCGTGATGGTTTCATCGCCTTTCAGTTCAGTAAAAAGATCCGTGGTAAAGTTTGAGTAAAAAGTTACCGGGATGTAATATTTTTTTCCTTTCTCGCCGCTAAAATGCTTCTTTTTGGGAACGATAAAGATAATTGATTTTTGATCAGCCGTTAGTCCGGCATAATAATCCGGTTGTTCCAATACAATGCGTTTGCCGGCGGTTCCGGCGGCGTCGATTTCTTGGCAATAAAAATATCCGCCGGTCCAAGGCGCGAAACTGAAACGCTCCTTGTTTTTATTGGAATATTCAAAACTAAATCCAAAGGTTACAGAGTTTTTATCCGAAACAGGTTGGGCCAAAAACACGTCAAAACGGAGATAATCGGAATCGTGACAGGATATTACATCCAGGATGTCGCATTCCGGCGGCGCCGATTTATCAATATCGCCTTCCGGTTCATCACGGAGCCCGATAATATATTCCGTGGGTTGGTAGGTTTTATTAACGTCGGCGACTTTAAGGGAAATACGATACGGTACTTCGGAGCTAGCGGTTGTTGCCGGCGATTCCGGTAAAGGACCGGCATACGTAACGGTCCGGTAACTGTTTTTCAGGATCACATAGTCCTTTTGCAGGATATCCCAATCGTAAGTAGTTTTTTTAGTAAGTTCCCCCGTGGAATTATATTCGTAATACTCCCAGCGATCATCGCTTTTATATTTCCGCTTGGTTCGCCAGTCGGTTTCATAGGTGAGCGATTGTTTTTTGGCAATCCTTTTTTCCTTATCGTATTTATATTTATAATTATACCAGAGCCATGGTTTGCCATTAGAACCGTAACAAATTTCTTCGGTGAGGTTTCCGTTGCCATCATATTTAAAAGTTATTGATAATTCATAGTTTTTTCCGTCGTGACAAAAATAAGTCTCGGTTTCGCGGCCGTTTGAATCATATTGGGTAATATAATAAACGGTGCCTTTACCCGGACTGTAACTTTCGGTGATTTTTTTCTTTAACCGGCCCGAAGGGTAATAATCATAAGAGTACCGGTGTCTTAATTTGGTAACGCCGTCATCGTAAGTTGTGATATATGAGGTTGGTTCCTTATTGTCACGGTAATAAGTATAGACGGCTTTTTCATCCAGCTTGGTTCGTGCTTTATCTTTATAACGGGACCATTCCGTCACCCGGCCCCGGTTATCGTAGCTATAAACGGTTACCGACTTGAAAGTCCCCTTATCGTAATAATATTCTATCTTTCCAGTGGTCCGCCCCTGGTGGTCGAAGGTGGTTTCCGACGCCACCACCCGGTTCCCCTCAACCCGCTTACCGCCGATTTTGGAAAAGAAAGCATCCTCCCAAACTTCCTTGATTATAACCTTTTTTTCGGCGCCGGCGAACACGCCGGTCGCGAATAAAGAAAGAATATAAGCTGAAAACAATACCAAGATAATTGTTCTTTTCATTCTTATCCTCCATATGAGCCGGGGGTATGGCCTGGCGAAATCCAATCAAAATTCGGCGAGAGACGGGATACCCCCTTAAAGTAATATCCTCCGCTTCCCATAGTCCATAAAGTCCCGCCGGATCATAAGAACGGAGCGGTTATTCTCTTGGCAATTCCTGCAAGATAGTTTGATACTCTTCTTTTTGAAGTTCATTTTGCAACAAATTAATCGTATTGGTATAATTGCATATCGACCAATGGTGTGGGGGGCTGTCGCGGTCGATTTGATAATAGCCGTTTTTTTCAGTAACGGTATAACTCTCCTGGCTTAACCCTTCATAAATTTCTTTTCTGATCCGATGATAATCATTCATCAATTGCGCAAAATTTTGATCGACGATGAAAAACACCTTGCTCAGTTCCCGGTTGCGGATAATCGCTTGATATTGCTCCGGATAGTTGTTTTTGGCATACCGCAGGTATTTTAAAATGAAAAACTTAAACTCCGGATAGGCGAACATTACCGAATCCACATTGTCAAAAAAGAGCAGCCAGCGGTCAAGACCGGGTTCCACTTTATCCCGGAAATAGGGATAGAGTTCAAGAGCGGTCTTGGTGTCGTAGTAATAAGCGTTAAACTCATCCAGCAACCCATATATACCCAGGATTTGGGAAGCGAGCGGTTCTTCGC
>JBJKPO010000159.1:0-9407 GCA_046706235.1 Bacillota bacterium
ATCAATGCCCGGTATTTATTAATACAACTATTGCAGAGCGATATGCGGTGGCAGGTGTTGTAAGGGTTCAACATGTGGAACCCTAACAACACCTGCCGGTTTCTGATCCCCAGCCCCCGATTGCTCCATTGTTGTTTCCGTATTATTCAATTGCCCCATCCGCTCTATCTCATGGATCGCAATAATTCCGTGAATATGATTGGGCATAACCACAAAGTCATCAACCGAAACCGATGGATAATGTTCCGGAATCTCCAGCCAATATTGCCGCGCGATTTCTCCAACCGCTGTCAATTGAACCAACCCATTCTTAATCTCGCCTAAAATACATTCGTGTTCATAAACAAGAATCGTCACAAAATAAGCCCCCGGCCTGGAATAATCGTAACCCTTCATCCTTATTGATCTCCGGCGATGAATCGCCGGATCATATTTTTGTTGCTTTCGATCATACCTTCCCATCCTACCACCCCTCACTGACCACCAGTCGAATTAACCACTTCCTCATCATTCTTAAACTGGCTATAATACATCTTGTGATATACCCCGTCAATACCAAGCAGTTGTTCGTGGTTGCCCTGTTCCACGATCCGGCCGCCGTCAATCACCATGATTGTGTCCGCGTCGCGGATCGTACTCAGCCGGTGGGCGATGATGAAGCTGGTCCGGCCTGCCGTCAGTTTCAGCATCGCCTCTTGAATGCGCAACTCAGTCCGGGTATCGACATTGCTGGTTGCCTCATCCAGAATTAAAATGGACGGATCCGACAAGATAGCCCTGGCGATGGCTACCAGTTGCCGCTGTCCCTGGCTTAAGTTGCTCCCGCTCTCAGTAAGCATCGTATCGTAGCCGCCGGGAAGCTGCCGGATAAAGGCATCGGCATTCGCCATCACCGCCGCCGCTTCGATCTCCGCGCCGGTCGCGTCCAGCCGGCCGTATTTGATATTATCCTTCACCGATCCCGAGAAAAGATAAGTATCCTGCAAGACGATCCCAAAACACTTGCGGAGACTATCCCGGGTATATTCCCTGATATCCCGCCCGTCAAGCAATATCCGGCCCGATGAAATGTCGTAGAAACGAGCCAGTAAATTTACAATGGTGGTCTTTCCCGCTCCGGTCGGCCCCACCAGGGCGATACTGACGCCGGCGGCGGCCTTAAAACTGATATCTTTTAAAACCGGAGCATCCGGCCGGTACCCGAATGAGACATCACAAAACTCGACCTGGCCGCCAGGCTTATTTAACACAACCGCCCCGGCGCGGTCTTCCGGTTCACCGGGTTCGTCAAGGATTTCAAATACCCGCTCGGCCCCGGCCAGGGCGGTTTGTAACGTATTAAAGATATTGGCGATATCGTTTAGCGGCCTGGCAAACTGACGGGAATAGCCGAGGAAGCTCGCGATAATCCCAATAGTAATCAAGTTTTTTACCGCCAGTACTCCGCCGACTCCGGCTACCGCGGCAAAGCCCAGGTTATTAATCACATTCATCAACGGCATCAAATAACCGGACCAGATCTGGGCCTTAATGCCGACCGCATATAATTTTTCGTTCAATCCCTCAAATTCCGCAATTACTCGTCTTTCATGGTTAAAGGCTTTTATTACGTGGATCCCGGCAATTGTCTCCTCGGTATGACCGTTTAACCTTCCCAAAATCGTCTGCTGTTCTTTAAACAGCGCCCTGGTCCGGCCGGCAATGGTCCGGGTCAGGATAAATACCAGCGGTACGGTAATCAGGCTGGCGATGGTCAGTAACGGACTGAGAACCAGCATCATGATCAGGGAACCGGCAATAGTTATGCCGCTTAACATTAATTGGGTCGTCGATTGGGAGATGGTGCCGCTGATGTTGTCAATGTCGTTGGAAAGCCGGCTCATCAGATCGCCATGGGTATTCCGGTCAAAAAAAGCGATCGGCAGTATTTGCAGCTTGGCAAACAGAATCCCGCGCAGATTTTGCACGATTCGTTGCGAAACTCCGGCCATCAACAGTCCCTGCAAAAAAGTAAGGCTTCTATCCATTACGTATGTTAAACCCAAAATAAGGACGATTATTTTAAGCAATCCCAAATCGACCATTGTTCTTTTAGCCGTCATGGCATCGATGGCCCTGCCGATGAGGTACGGCGCCACCAGCCCGATTGCGGCACTTAAAATCACCAACAGGAATATCACTGTAAATAACCGGCGTTCCTTGCCGAAATACTTCCATAACCTGGCCATGGTGGCCTTAAAGTTCTTTGGTTTCTCCGTCGGCATCAACCAACGATGGCCGCCGCCGCCTCTGCCGCCAAAACCTCTCGGACCGGCGGTTTCTCGATGGGGATTCCTTGTGAAAGCTTCGGCGGACGCCGGCCCCGGTTTACTCCGCCGCCAATCCGGCCAATTTTTTTGAGCCATCCTCGATTTCCTCCTTGCCGATCTGGGAACGGTAGATATCCTGGTAAACACCACAGGATTGCATCAGTTCCCGGTGGGTTCCAAAACCCGCAATCGTGCCGCGATCCAGGACGATGATCCGGTCCGAATTCATGGCGGAAACAATCCGCTGGGTTATTATGAAACAAGTCATCCTTCCCGCGTACCGCTTCATGTTTTCCCTGATTTTGGCCTCGGTGGCCAGATCCACCGCGCTGGTACTGTCGTCGAGAATTAGGATATCCGGTTTACGGACCAGGGCCCGGGCAATAGCAATACGCTGCTTCTGGCCGCCCGATAGGTTGACCCCTCCTTGTCCCAGCAACGTATCATATTTTTCCGGAAACGCATTGATAAAACCGTGGGCCTGGGCAACTCCGGCCGCCTCGATTACCTTCTTAGCGGAAGCGTCCTCCCTGCCCCAGCGGATATTGGCGATGATTGTCCCGGTAAACAAAACGGTTTTCTGAGGCACAATCGCGATCCGGTCCCGCAGATTATTGGTGTTGATTTCCTTGACATTCAGGCCGTCAATCTTGACGGTTCCGGATAACGCGTCATAAAAACGGGGGATCAGGTTCACCAGGCTGCTCTTGCCGGAACCGGTCGAACCGATAATACCAATAGTCTCTCCCGGCAGGCAATGGAAAGTTATCTCTTTAAGGACCGGAGCTTCCGCCGCGGCGTTATATGAGAAATACACGTGCTCGAATTCCACTTCACCCTTAAGCGAAGACGGTTTGATAAGCGATTCGGAACCGGGCACCGTATTTTCAAGGGCCATTACTTCGCCGATCCGTTCCGCCGAGGCCCGGGCCCTGACAAACATCGTGAATACAAAAGAGATCATCATCAATGAGAACAAGATCTGGGTCATATAATTGACAAACGCGATGACTTGTCCTACCTGCATTTGACCACGATTAACCCGGACGCCGCCCAGCCAAAGCACGGCAATAATCCCCAGATTTACCACAAGCGTTATACCGGGCGTAAATACGGCCATGACTCGCATCGCTTTGGTGGAAGTCGCGGCCAGCTCCCGGTTGGCCCCGGCAAACCTTCCGGTTTCATAATCAAACCGGTTAAATGCCTTCACTACCCGCACTCCCGCTAAATACTCCCGCAGCACCGTATTGATTCGATCCAGCATTGTTTGGACTTTACGGAAAAAAGGATACCCAATCCGCACGTTCAGCACCATCAAGACCCCTATCAACGGCACCACCACGATAAAAATCAAGGCCAATCGCGGATTTAAGAGCGTGGCCATGGTGATGCCGCCGATGCACAACAAGGGCGCCTTTACGAAAATCCGCATCAGCCCGTTGGTGAAATTTTGGACCTGATTGACGTCATTGGTCAGCCTGGTTACCAGGGTCGCGGTTTCAAACTTATCGATATTTTCAAACGAAAAACCTTGAATCTTGGTAAACAAATCAAAGCGCAACTCCTTGCCGAACCGTTGTGAAACATTACTGGAAACGACATTACGGCTGATCGCGGCGCAGGCGCCCACGCCGGTAACCATTAACATTACCGCCCCCATGGCCAAAACGTAATGCAGGTTACGCTTCATGACGCCGATATCCACTATCTTCGCCATTATCGTCGGCTGCATCAAGTCGCAACCCGCTTCCAGCGTCAAAAAAGCGACCGCCAGGCAAAAGAGTTTCCAATACTTGCGGATATATTTTTTCAAAAACGACATCCATTTTCACCTCATGAAAGTTTAGCCAAATAGCTCCGGGAATGCACCAACGGCACTCGCAAAAATATCATGCGTGATATACAATATTATATAATATCACAAATCAGCGGGAATTGTTATCGCTTACCCGTAATAACCTTCTTTTTATTGTTATATACTTTTTCGTGTTATCCGTGAATACCAGTGTGTTTTTTGCCGGGGCGTATTCGTTCTATTGCTTTTAGCAAAAAAAGGCGAGGATATTTGATTTTTATCAGCTTTCAACGGCTTCATTTTTTAGTTAATTTACTCTACGCACTTAATTGCTCATTAAAATAATATGGAGTTGCCGGATCTTGATATTGGCAACTCCATGCTAATAATTTCTTTTTTGATAAAACGAAGGTGTTTACTATTAATAGTTATACTGGAGTATCTCGTGTCCTGTCTGAATATTTACGCCGCCAGTTTTAAAGATTTAAATAACTTGGCCAATTTACTACCGATAATGGCGATTCTCCCGTAGATGACCGGATCAATACTCTTCCCGCCGAAACTGCCGATATAATCGATAAACACATCCCGTTGGAACTTTGAGGTATCATCCTTGGCCACCGCTTTGGCGAAAGCCTGATACCCATTACCGCCGCTGGCCAGATAGGAATTGGTGGCGATCCGGTATTGTTTGTTGGGATCCAGCGGCTGATCGTTGATGAGAATGTTTTCACATTTGCCCGTGGTATAGTTAATAGTAAACTTGACCCCCTGGGAAACCTGGGGAAAGCCCCCGTCGCCCTGGGGAATGGTGGCGATATAATCAAATAACGCCTGAACATCGGCGCCTTTCATGGTTAGGGCGACCACCGAATTGTCAAAGGGAATGATGCCATAAATGGCTTTCTTGGTGATGGGCCCTTTCGGTAAATCAGTCCGGATCCCACCCCCATTATTGACGGCAAAGTCCACCGGATGGCCTTCATTTTGAAAATACCAGTACATGGAGTCCGACGCCAGATCCCCCAGGGCGGTCTCCTGTTTGCGGGATTCCGAATTAGGGAAGTCACCCCCGGCAGTTCCAATCTGCACATCCAACAACCGGTCCACTTCATGGCCGTATGGTTCCAGGATGGACAATAACAGCGGGTCTTCGTCTTCCGGCTCCAAGGGCTTCAGGTTTAGGGGGAGCACTTTCCACTTGAAACCCGTTACTCTCATCTTCAGCTCCCATTTCCCTTTTAAATTCTTGACCTTTTTGTTCTCCAGGGTCAGGACCCCTTGGCCTACGGTCAGCCCCCATTGCCAGTCTTGAACGATGGGAGTATGATTGATGTAAATGGGTTCCGCGAGCTTGGTATGGGTATGCCCGTCGATAATCAAGTCAATACCGGGGACATACTTGGCGAGCCGCTTCGAACCGGTTTCTTCATCATCATAGATTCCCATATGGGTAAGCGCGATGATGGCATCCGCGTTTTTTCGTAATTCCGGAACTAGTTTCCTGGCAACCACCACTTCATCTTCGATGATTAAATCACTGGTAACCTTAGGATTGCCCGAGGTCCGGAGTTCACTGGTGGTCAGTCCCAAAATAGCAACCTTAAACCCCTTAAACTCTTTTGTAATATAAGGCCGGCCAATATATTTCCCATCGCTTTTGCGCCTGATGTTCGCCGATAAAAAAGGAAACTTGGCCATCTGCATCTGTTTATCCAATATCTCCAAATCATTGTCAAATTCATGATTCCCCAAAGCCACGGCGTCATAGCCGATGTAATTATACCCGGTAATATCGGGAGCGGCTTTGAAAAAATTCGATTCCGGCCGTCCGGTATTGAGATCGCCGGCGTCCAATACCAATATGTTTTGATATTGACTGCGTAACCGGCTTGCCAGATTAGCCCGCGCCGGGAGCCCCCCCACATCAGCCACCCCGGAATCGCTAAATTTCAAGGGATGTCCATGGGTATCGTTGGTATGCAAGATCACCAACTGGGTTATGGCTGGGGCTAGGGCCGCACCACTCATTGACGGAGTGGCAATTAAGACCAGCATGAACATGACCGTCAATAATAAATGAATCTTTTTTTTCATCAAAATCCCTCCGGTCCATTGATTGAGATTACAAATAATTGGTATAATGATACCATTTTCATATATCGGTATCCATGCAAAGATTGTTGAATATCCATTACTCACTTTATTTGATACTTTAACCGGAGTGGAGCTCGATCTGGAAGTCCTGACCGACCGGGGCTGAATTGACGAGGTTTTAAAACTGAAAGACAAGGTTATGGAACCGGACGACCCGGTGTATTAAGATAATTGAGATTTAGGGAGGAGTTGACAATTTTCTTGAATTGTTGCCATTCCTTTAATTCTTTCGGCAAACTCAACAAGAATGACTCCCATTTCCGCCAGTTTAATAAAGATATCCTCGAAAAAAATCGCATTAAAAAAACACCTCCGGCTTTTTGGTACAATCTATGCCAGGCCGGAAGCTGTTTAAACCAAGGATGATTTTCAATCTTCAATCTGTAATCTTTAATCTTTAATTTAATTACACACTCCTAATCGTCGCTCCGTATTCGGAACGCAATTTCGCTAACAATTGTTCCTGAATCTGATTAACTTCGTTATCATTTAAAGTCTTTTCCCTGGAACGGTAACTGAGGCTGAATGCCAGGCTCCGCATTCCCTGGGGCACCTGTTCCCCCTGGTATACATCAAACAGTTCCACCCGTTCCACCAACTCGCCGCCGATTCCCTTGATCCGTTCCATAATACTCCGAGTGGTAATCTCAACCGGAGCGACCAGGGCCAGATCTCTTTGCACCGTTGGAAATTTGGGCAACGGTGCAAATTTAACCGCGCTAGACGCCCGAAGCATATCCAGAACGGTTAAATCAAGTTCCATCACCAGCGCCTTTTTATTTATTTCAAATTCCCGGATAACATTCGGGTGAATTTGCCCTAAAAAACCAACTTCTTTTTCATTAATATAAATAACAGCCGATTGACCCGGATGTAAAAACGGCTTGGTTGAAGCATTTAAAGTAAATACCGGCAGACGGAACCTGGTGAAAATCAACTCCAGGATCCCTTTTAAGTCGTAAAAATCAAACTCCGCCTTATTTTGATTCCAGCCGAGATCCTGAACCCGGCCCATCAATCCGATCGCCAAATGAAGCGGTTCCCGCGGGAGTACTTCTCCCGCTTCCGGCAAGTATACCCGTCCGATCTCATATACGGACAGATCAGTTTGACGGCGTTTGGAATTAAAGGCCAGTGTTTGCAAGATGCCGGTTACCATGTTGGTTCGCATCACCGCTTGTTCCTCGCTTAAGGGAACTATCAGATCCACGGTTTTATTATAGGGATCGTTCAAATCAAGGTCTAGCCTGGCCGCGGTATTTTTGGCATAAAGGCTGTATGACATAATCTCCGATAGACCAATTCCCTGCAATAATTCACGGCAATCGTTCTGGAATTTTTGAAACTGGGTTCGTTCCCCGATTTGGCTGCTCTTGGGAATGGTCGTCGGAATCTGGTTGTACCCGTATAACCGGGCTACTTCCTCAGCCAGATCGGCTATCTGGGTAATGTCGGGCCGGAAAGTGGGTACGGTTACCCGGATTGTATCCTGATCGGCTTCGGCTTCCAGTGTGAGCCGTTTCAATAGTTTGGTAATTTCAAACACCGGTAGATCCGTCCCCAGCCAGGCGTTGATTTTAGGCCCGGTAGTTTGAATAATTACCGGCGCAACCGGTTGCGGATATTCATCGATGTATCCTTTCATTACTGTACCCGCTCCCAATTTCTCAATGTAATATGCGGCCCGGTTTAAAGCTGAAATAACGCCGTTCGGATCGATTCCGCGTTCGAACCTCAGGGACGCCTCGGTTTTCATATTTAATAATTTCGCGGTTTTGCGGATACTGATCGGACTAAAGTAGGCGGCCTCTAAAAATAAGTTCACCGTATTACCGGTTACTTCACTGGTGCATCCCCCCATTACTCCGGCGACGCATAATCCGCCGGCAGGATCGGCGATTAATAAATTATCACCCGCAAAGGAACGTTCCACTTCATCGAGGGTAACCAGTTTTTCTCCGTTTTCGGCCCGGCGAATAATTACTTTCCGATCCGCGATCCGATCGAAGTCAAAAGCGTGCAAAGGTTGATTATACTCCAGCATTACGTAATTGGTAATATCGACAATTTTATTGATCGGTCTGACCCCGGCGGCTTTTAACCGGCGTTGCATCCACTCCGGCGATGGTTCGATTTTTACTCCGGTTGCCACCCTGGCCGCGTAACGCGGGCAAAGGTCAGAATCCCGGATCTCAACCGAGGCCACTCCCTTGATATCCGGGCCATCCTCTTGTAACACCGTGGAAGCAGGGTTATATTCGATTCCCAAGATCGCGGCCACTTCCCGGGCCACCCCGATCATTCCCAGACAGTCGGGCCGGTTGGCGGTTAACTCCAGCACCAATACCCGGTCGGTTTCCCCCAATACTTGGGCCACCGGTTGTCCTGGCCCGATTTCACCCTCGAAAATCCAGATGCCGGTGGACTCTTTTTCAATTCCCAGTTCCATGCCCGAACACAGCATACCCTGAGACTCAATTCCTTTAAAATTAACCTCCGTAATGGTTTTACCCCCTGGAAGCACGGTTCCCGGCAGCGCCAGCGGAACCAAATCACCGTTTTTTAAGTTTTTAGCCGCGGTGATTACCTGTTTTTTTCCGGAACTACCGGCATCAACCTGTGCGATCAATAAATTATCGGCCTGAGGATGTTTCTCAAGCGATAACACCCGCGCCGTCACCATTCCCCGGTATGCCACGGACTGATCCTCGATTTCCTCCACCGCAATTCCGGCCATGGTAAGCCGTTCCGCCAATTCCTCAACCGGAATATCTATTTTTACATACTCTTGCAACCATTCGAACGAAACTCGCATATTTTTTCCCTCCACAATTCTTTATTTCATCATATATAAAAATAATGTAATCCCGGTTAAAATTGATTTAAGAAGCGCTGGTCGTTTTCATAAAATACCCGGATGTCGTTAATATCGTATTTTCGCATCGCTATCCGCTCGATTCCCATTCCAAACGCAAAACCGGATACCTCTTCGGGATCATATCCTCCCATTTTTAATACAATCGGATTTACGGAACCCGCGCCCAAAATTTCAATCCAACCGGTACCTTTACAAACCCGGCACCCTTTGCCGAGACATCCACAAGAGACATCTACCTCCGCGCTGGGTTCGGTAAATGGGAAAA
>JBJKPO010000160.1:0-5341 GCA_046706235.1 Bacillota bacterium
GGCCAGTCCAGCAACATCCCATAGACAATACCCGCCCGGAAGGAATCTCCGGCTCCGGTGGTGTCCACCGGCTTAATTTGAAAAGGCCGGAAGCATTTAATTTCCCGGCCCTTACGGCCATATAGAATTTTGGACTCTCCGGCGGTGAAAACCACCAGACCGTTGTTAACCGCTTTCAGATATTCCCTGAATAACTCATCGATGTTCCGTCCCGGATAAGCACGGTTGCGGAACTCTCCCGAGATCACAATAGTCGCGGCGTCGATCGCTATCGGGTCCAAATAGGGACAATCTACTGTAATATAAGGCTTGTTTAATTCCTTGCACATTTGGGCGGCGGCCAGCGACTCTTCTTTAAAGAACGGATCCAGATTGACCAGCCGGGAGTTTTGAATATCTTCCCGGTTAGGTTCGTTCCATTGACGGTCTCCCGATAACAATTGAACATAGGTTCCCAAGATCGTCCTGGTTTTCGCGCCGGCGATTACAACCTCCTCGGCCCCCCGGAAGCCATCTCGGACTTGCAACCTGGTGGTATCCACCTGAAACCCGTTTATTATCTCCAGGGTCCGTTCCCCCCGATTGGCGTTGCTAAGCCAATTGCCGTCCAATCGAACATTGATCCCCAGCTTGCTCAATACAATCGCCGAATTAGCCGCCTCGCCACCCACCATCACCCAAGAGTCAGCCATCTCGGCATACTCATCCGGCCCCGGATAATTATCCCGCAATCTATATAAGGTACTGGTCGCAATCATTCCATAGGAATACACTTCACAGTTTTTTCTCATCATAAATTACCCTGCACCCCACAGCACAATAATCCGTCCCCCAAATTTATTATGCGCGAACCGGTAACGTAAAACTGAAAATCGACCCGTGATTTATGACACTTTCGACTTCAACCACACCGCCATGGCTTTCAATGATGTTCTTCACGATTGATAAACCCAAACCGGTTCCGCCCATTTCCCGGGAGCGGGCCTTATCCACCCGGTAAAACCGCTCGAAAATACGATCTTGATCCTCCTCAGGGATGCCGATCCCGGTATCGGCAATTTTTACCTTAAAATGCGTTCCTTCTTGTTCAGCGGTAACCGTTACTTTTCCCCTTCCGGGGGTGTATTTGAAAGCATTATCAAGTAAATTGATCAAGACTTGCTTGATCTGATCCCGGTTAGCGGTTATCCGGGGGAGATTATCCGGTAAATTTATTATTAAAGCCGGCGATTGCGGGCTAACCGGAAGGAAACGCTCTTTAATTTCCACAACCAATTCCCGAAAGTCGAATGGTTCCTTGGTAATCACCGGTTTGGAATCCAGTTTGGCGAGCGCCAGCAGGTCGTTGATTAAATTGGCCATCCGGTCCACCTCTTGATCAATGGATCGCAAATAACGCATCGATATTTCCTGGTCCTGCCAGCCTCCTCCCAAAAGAGTTTCAGTCATGGCTTTAATTCCGGTGATAGGGGTTCGTAATTCATGAGAAACATTAGCCACAAAATCCTGGCGAACCCGCTCCAGGCGCCTGACCCTGGTCAAATCGTGTAATACCACTATTGAACCGGCTAATTGGCCTGATTCATCCTTTAGCGGGGCTAACAGAATTTGCAACTGCTTTTGATGAAGGTAGTGGAGATTCAACTCGCTTTCAAAGGCCGTTTTTGATAAATTTACCTTTTGAATCAACTCCAGCAAGTGGTGGTTTAAAACCGCTTCCATTACCGGGCGGCCTTGAAAGTCGGGGCCCATTCCCAGCAGGTTTTGAGCCGAGGCATTCGCTAAAATAATCTTAAGCTCACTATCGATCACCAAAATTCCATCGGCCAGATTAGCCAGGATAACTTCCAATTTCCATTTCTCATTACGGATATCGGCAAAGGAAACCGCCAGTTTTTCAGCCATTATATTAAAAGAACGCCCCAGATCGGCGACCTCATCATGGCCGAAACTGCCGACCCGCGCCGACAAATCGCCATGGGCAATTTTGGCGGCCAGTTGTTGCAATTCCAAAATGGGTTTGGTAATCCGGGGTAAGGCAAGGATACCAAAAATTAACGCTAATAACGCCGTGGCAATGATGCCTCCCACAATCAACAATTTAATTCGTGTCAATAGGTTATTAAGCTGGGTCTGAATTTTTGCCACCCGGATCACTCCGACGATTTTTTCTTCAATTGTGATTGGATAGGCTACATAAATTAAGTTCTCTTTCAGAGTTTCACTGTACCGGCTGCTAAAACCTTCCCGGCCGTTAAAAGCTTGCTTGATCTCGGGACGGTTCCGGTGATTTACCATTTTACGAAAATCGTAGTTCGAATCCCCCAGAACTTTTCCATCATTAGCCACGACGGTTATCCGGGAATTGGTTTTATCGCGGGTTTTCCGGACCAATCGGGCAATTGCCGCCGGATTTTTAAAAATGGCGTGATCCTCAAAATATCCGGCAATTAATTTGGCATCCACCGCCAGTTGTTCATGTAACGTTTGAAGAACTCGCTTTTCTTCGAAATTGATAAAATAAGCGGCCAAAATTAAGGCGATCATTCCTACCGCAATAATATAAAATAAAAAAAGCCGGGAGCGAAATCTCATTTTTACTCCTCATTTCAGTGACTGCTCATAAGCGGTGCGCTCGCGGGCAAATTTATAACCGGCGCCCCGTACCGTTATAATATATTTAGGCTCGCTGGGGTTATCTTCCAGTTTTTCCCGCAACCAGCGGATATGGACATCCACCGTCCGGTCGTCGCCGTAAAAATCGTTTCCCCAAATGAGAGTCAATAATTGCTCCCGGGAAAGCACCTGGCCGGGGTGATTGATAAAGATTTTTAACAACTCAAATTCCTTACTGGAGAGATTCACCGCTTGTCCTTTGACGCTTACTTCATGCCCCGGCAAGTCAATCCTCAAATCATCGATTTCGATAACTTTTGATGGTGCATTCCTACCTCCGTTGGAGTGATTAGCCCGTTTTAACACGGTCCGGATCCGGGCTATCAACTCTCTCATGCTGAATGGTTTGGTGATATAATCATCCGCGCCCAGTTCCAAACCGAGGACCTTGTCGATTTCCCCTTCCTTGGCGGTCAACATAATAATCGGCACCTCGGAATTTTGCCGGATGGTCCGGCAGATTTCCATCCCGTTAATTCCGGGGAGCATTAAATCAAGCACTATCAAATCAACCGGTTCGGTCTTTGCCAGTTGCAGACCGGTTTCACCGTTATTTGCGGCAATGACTTCATAGCCTTCCTGTTTTAAATTATAACCGACCGATTCCAGGATTACCGGTTCATCATCAATAACCAATATTCGTTTGGCCACTATATCACTCCTACTATCCGTATGGTCCAATAATAAATATACCACTTTCATCTAATAAATGATACATAATTTAAATTCGGGTTAATTTTATTCGCTAAAATTGTAAATGTTTATAAAGTTAACTAATTGCAAATAAAGTTGATTATGCTTACTTAATCTAAAAATAAGAGTTCATTTTATGGGTTTTTAACATTTTAGTCATTAAGTCTTAATCAATCCTTAATATAAATTTAATAAACTAATTAAGATTGTTTGGTATATTTTTCCCGGCCTTCGCAAATGATACCTGGTTAAACGCTATTTATTTTATAATTAAAAGAAACTATGGTTAAGAGTTGATTAAAATAGTATAATGGGAATGTTAATAAATTGTTAAGAAATAATTGGGCGGCGTTACAGATGGACAACAATATAGTATTATTAAATTTATGATTAATGAATACCGGTAATAAATTAAAATGGGGATGTGAGATATGGAATGTTTAAAATTACCACCAAAGAAAAGCAATTCTTTGATTTATTCGTCGAATCCGTGGATGCCACTTGTAAAGCCTCGGTAAAGCTTGCGAATTTAATGAATAATTATACCGATATTCATGCGCAAATTAAAACGATTGAGGAGATCGAACACGAAGGCGATCAACATGTCCATAAAATTTTAGCGTTATTGAATAAATCCTTTGTTACCCCGATTGACCGCGAGGATATATTCCTAATCGCCAAGGAATTGGATAATATTACCGATGATATCGAATCAACCGCTCACCGTTTCCGGATGCTTAATGTAAAAGTTGTTCGAGAAGAAGCTAAAAAGTTGGGCGATTTACTTATCCAATGTACCAGGGAATTAAGAGTTGTTATGGTTGATTTAAAAGACATGAAAAATTTCGGAAAATGCACCGCGCTTCGCAAAAAGATCATTGAAATAAACCGGATCGAAAATGAAGGTGATGAAATATTCCGAAATGCCATTACCGCACTTTTTGATTCCGAAAAAAATCCGATTGAAGTTATTAAATGGAAAGAAATCTTGGAATACTTGGAAAATGCACTTGATGCCTGTGAGGATGTAGCCAATATTGCCGAAGGGGTTATCATGAAACATGCTTAATGTGGCGCTGATTATAGTAGTTTTATTAGCTTTAAGTTTTGATTTTATCAATGGTTTTCATGATACCGCCAATTCAATCGCTACTTCCGTTTCTACGCGGGTGCTTTCTCCCCGGGTAGCGATAATCATGGCGGCGGTCTTAAATTTTAGCGGAGCTTTGTTTAGTACTAAAGTTGCTAAGACCATCTCTGGAGGCATCGTTCAGGGCGCGCTTCCTGAATATGTCATTATCGCCGCCATTATTGCGGCGATTGTTTGGGATCTCATCACCTGGTATTACCGTTTCCCCAGTAGTTCCTCTCATGCATTAATCGGCGGCCTGGTTGGCGCATCCATAGCTTACGCCACGACTGTTGATAAGATAATTTGGATAGGAGTTTTTGATAAAGTAGTTATCCCTTTAATTACCTCACCCATTGTCGGTTTAATTTTAGGTTACATGGTGATGAAATTTTTATTTTTCTTGTTGCAGTCTTCTTCCCAGCATTTCGTTAACATTTGGTTCTCAAAGTTTCAGATTTTATCGGCGGCGTTTGTATCTTTCGAACACGGTAGAAACGATGCTCAAAAATCAATGGGCATTATTACTTTAGCGTTGCTTAGCGCCAAAATAATCCCTACTAATGATGTGCCGGCATGGGTCATGGTTGCTTGCGCGACGGCAATGGCCTTTGGAACTTCAGTTGGTGGCTGGAAAATCATTAAAACAATGGGTACGAATATGTTTCGAAATTTTCAACCCATTAATGGTTTTGCTGCCGAAACTTCGGCTGCTCTCATTATTAGCGCGGCTTCTTCTCTCGGAGCCCCGGTAAGTACTACCCATGTGATTTCCTCGACGATTATAGGAGTTGGTGTCGCAAAACGCCGCCGTGCAGTCCACTGGGGATTAGCCAAAAATAT
>JBJKPO010000161.1:0-8451 GCA_046706235.1 Bacillota bacterium
GTACCGGTCCGAGGTGAATAAATAAAGGTAAAAGCCCCATCGAAGCGGATTTTTTTCACCAAGTCCAAAGTATCCCGGAAATCCTGCTCCCTTTCCCCCGGAAAACCTACGATAATATCGGTAGTCAATGCAATCCCGACGATCCCGTTTTTAATTTTAGCGACCAGTTCCTCATATTGTTCCTTGGTATACTGACGGTTCATTAACTTTAAAATCCTGGTAGCTCCGGCCTGAACCGGCAAGTGAAGATGACGGCAAATATTACGTTCGGAGGCAATGGTTTCGATTAACTCGCCGGAAAGATCCTTAGGATGGGAAGTTTGAAACCGAATGCGGCGTATGCCGGTATTTTGAGCGATTTCCCGAAGCAGTCGGGCGAAATTCCATTTATCTTCAGTAAACTCCCGGCCATATGAGTTGACATTTTGCCCTAATAAGGTAACTTCCTGGACTCCATCCTTCACCAAACCGCGTACTTCCTCCAAAATAATCTCAGGGCGCCGGCTCCTTTCCCGGCCTCTCACATACGGAACAATGCAATAAGAACAAAAGTTGTTACAACCATACATGATGGTAATCCAGGCCTTGAAGGGATTATTCCGCTTAACCGGCAACCCTTCATAAATCGAGCCATCACAATCCCAAACCTCAAAAATCCGGCCGCGTTTTTCGTTATTAATCCGGGTTAGCAATTCCGGTAATTGATGCAAGTTGTGAGTACCGAATACCAGATCCACTTGTGGAAAGAGTTCTTTAATTTTGGCCAACTCGGACGGCTGTTGTACCATACAGCCGCAGATGCCGATAATTAAGTCCGGATTTTTACTCTTCAATGTTTTCAGGTTACCAATATGACCAAAGGTGCGGTTTTCGGCATTCTCCCGGACACAACAAGTATTGATTAATATTAAATCAGCTTCTTCATAGGAAGAAGCCGAACAATAACCCTGTGATTCCAATAAACCGGCCAGCACTTCCGAGTCATGAACATTCATTTGACATCCGAAGGTGGTGATGAAGTATTTGGCTGTCATAATTACTCCTTACAACATAGTCAAAGGTCTAATGTCCAAGGTCAAATGTCATTAAAATCCTATATATTACCGTCGTTTATTTAGAATTTAACTCTTGAACCCCCTTTTAACTTATCTTTTATTTCGAACCTTCGACTTTTGACTTTCGACATTTGACTATCTTAGTCAAACAACGCTTGCGTAAAGATTGAGACATCAAATTGATAAAGATCCTGTTTTGTTTCTCCGACTCCAATCAGATAAATGGGAATTTTAAATTGATTGGCGATAGCTATAGTGATCCCTCCCCGGGCGGTACCGTCCAGTTTGGTTACAATTAAACCGTCGATTTGCAGGGCTTCATGAAAAACCTTAATCTGGTTCAAGGCATTTTGGCCGGTGGTGGCATCCAAGATCAGGATGGTTTCCAAAGTCCGTTCACCCAGGTTTTGAACGATAACCCGTTTTACCTTTTTTAACTCTTCCATCAAATTAACCTTGGTATGAAGCCGTCCGGCGGTATCGACAATCACCACATCCGTTTTTCGGGCATTAGCGGCCGCAATCCCGTCAAAAACCACCGCTGCCGAATCCGCTCCTTCCTGATAATGGATCACCGGAATGTTAAGCCGCTCCCCCCAAAGCATCAGCTGTTCGGTGGCGGCGGCCCGGAAGGTATCTCCCGCGACAAGCAATACTTGACGGCGGTTATCCTTGAAATAAGAGGCTAATTTGGCAATAGTGGTCGTTTTACCGACACCGTTTACTCCCACAATCAAATATATCTTATGGCGATCGGTAAAATCAAACCGTTTGTTAACCATATCAAATATCCGCCTAATTTCTTGGATTAAAGCCGTTTTTAATTGAATCGGATCGGTAATATTCTTCTCCTTGACGGCTTGTTTCAGTTGGCCGATTAACAACCCGGTGGTTTCAACCCCGACATCGGCCATGATTAAAGCATCCTCGAGTTCATCAAAAAAAGAAGCGTCAATCCGGTTAAAACCCAGAAAAATATTCTCCAGATTAACCGTTAAATTTTCCTTGGTTTTTGCCAAACCCTGTTTTAATTTCGTGAAAATATTTAATTTTGGCGCAGGTACGGCCATTTTACTCGACTCCTTAATTACATTTAATACTATGTACGGTTAATAGTCCATATATACAAAACTCTAAACTGCCTTTTGACTTAAGTCCAGGGAGATTAACTTGGAAATCCCGAGTTCTTCCATGGTTACTCCGTAAATGGTATTCGCAATCTCCATGGTACCCCGGCGGTGGGTTATCACAATGAATTGTAAATCTTTGCTGAATAGTTCCAAGCATCTGGAGAAACGCTGCACGTTCACCTCATCCAAGGTGGCGTCGATTTCATCCAGAATACAAAACGGTGACGGTTTAACCTTTAAAATCGCAAACAATAATGCAATGGCGGTCATCGCCCGTTCACCACCGGACAGCAACGATAAGGCTTGCAATTTCTTGCCTGGGGGTTGAGCAGTGATTTCGATCCCCGATACTAATGGATTATCGGGATCAACCAATGATAAATCGGCGTTTCCACCTTCGAAAAGTTCGGCATAAAGCCTTTTAAACTGGGATCTAACTTGTTCAAAGGTTTCTGCGAAGCGTTTGGTGATAGTCCTTTCAATCTCGTTAATGACCTTTAACAGAGATTCTTTTGCCTTGATTAGATCCTGGGACTGGTTGTCCAAAAACTCATAGCGTCCCTTTAACTGTTGATAATCATCGATTGCCGCCAAATTAACCGTTCCTAATTCCCTAATCGCGGTTTTTAACTCATCAATCCGAGAACCAACGTCATCCTGCCGGACCCATAAGGGATCGAGCCGCTCCATCCAATCGGCGCCATAATCCTCGGTTAAATTCTCCATGATATTCTCAACTTCCAATTTATTTTGATTAATGGCCAAGTCGAGTTTATGGATTTGATTTTGAAAATCATTTTGTTTTCTACGAAAACTGCGCTGCCGGTTTTCCAATTCCTTGATCCGGACCAATACTTGATCTTTTTCTTGTTTGCTTTGGTCGATTAAGCTTTGTTGTTCTTTAAGCCGGACTTTATCGGTTTCGATTTTCCCGGCAAGCTCAGACAGAGTTTCCTTGATTCGAACCGACTCAGACTTAATCTGTTCCTGTTTTAAATTCTGCTCATCTAAAAATTGATCAATCTCTTGAATTTGTTTGAAAAGTTGGCTTCTTAAGACAATTTTACCTTGTTGTTCCTGTAAACCGGCGCTTAATTGAGATTTTAAATCGGAAATCCTTTGAATGGTTTCATCTTTATTCTGTTTTGCGTTTCGAATACCGGTGGCCAACTCGGATAATTGATCTTCAATATTATGAAGCGTTATTTCCTTGGCTTCAATTAGCCGTAAATATTCTTCCTTGCCTGACTCATATTTTTGACTTTCAAGCTCCAGATCATTCAATTGAGTGGAATAAACCTTAATCTCCTCATCGACCCGGGCCATATTTTGATCAAGCGTTTGTAATTCCCGGTCCAGCGCGACTCGTTTTAATTTGATATCGTTTTCTTCTTTTTTGGCTTGTTCCAACTTTCCGGTTAACGACTGGATTTGGGTCTTAATTGTTTTTGCATTTCCGAGCCCCTTTTCTAAAAAGGCTTCGGCATCGAACTTTTCTTTTTTTAAATCATCAATTTCACGGCGGCGGCTTAACAATCCCAACCGGCGCTTATCAATACTTCCCCCGGTAATTGAACCTCCGGGATTAACCAAATCCCCTTCCGGTGTCACTATCCGGAAACCTTTGTCCAGCCTGGAACTAATTTTAACCGCGGTCTTAAGATCGGGGGCGATCACGGTCATGTTTACCAAATAATTTAAAATATGACGGTACTCTTTGTCAAATTGCAATACCGCAATCAAGGGCTGACACCCAAATTGCTGCAATACGCCCTGATATTGTAAAGCCTTGTTATCAATACCTTGAATCATATTCATGGGAAGAAAGGTGGCTCGCCCTTTGGCATGTTTTTTCAGGTAGGCAATCGCTTCTTGAGCTTGCTGATCGTTTTCAATTACGATATGCTGTAAACTGGATCCCAATGCCGTTTCCACCGCCAACTCCATCCCGGATTGAACTTGAATCAAATCAGCCACGATCCCCCGGACTCCTTTAGAAAACGGTTGTCCTTCGGTTTCGGCGAGAATTGCCTTAACTCCCTGGAAATATCCCTGAAAACTGCGTTCCATCTCCTCTAAAAGACTGATTTTACTTTCCAGACCCCGCAATTTATCTTTCCAATCCAAATTTTTAGTCTCAATTGAAACAAGCTCTTCTTCAAGTTGCAGGATCTTTTGAGCGTATTCACTCTGAATTTGATGCCGTTTGGTCAGTTCATGGCTAATAATTTCAAGGGTTTCTTTTTTGGCGGCCATATCCTGTCCATGTTGGCCGGCTTGTTTTTGTAATAAATCCATCTTTTTTTGAAACTCAAAAATTTGTTTCGCGGCAAAATCCTTTTGTAAACCGGCGGAGTTTACTTTATTCTTCAAAGCGGCGATCTCATTTAAAACTTCAATGACATCATTTTTTAGGTTTTGTTCCGCGATTTCAAAGGAAGCCAGTTCTTGATTTTGAGCGGCCAAAATCTGTTCCACGGTGGATAAACCCGTCTCACCGGCGGCTTGTTTAGTTTTGACGGCGGCTATTTCATCATTGATGGCGGATTGTTCCCGCAAAATGCCTTCCTTTCGTTTTATGTTAAGCTGGTAATTGTTTTGGTATTCCTGGTTTTGTTTCTCCAAATCAACCAGTTTTTGTTCCAAAAAAATAGTTTGTTCTTTACATTTATCGATTTGATTCTGTATCCGGTAGAAATCTTCATTCAAACCGTTGATTTGATTATCTTGATCCAGTAATTGAAACCGGTTCTCCTCAATTTGAGAATCAATAACGCTTTCTTGTCCTTCAAAATCCAGGTGCTTTTGTTCAAGTTCACTTTTGGATTGGCATAAATCCTCCAATTTATTTTGAATATCTTTAACAATAGTGCCGTAATGATTGATTTCAAAATTAGTCAATTGTTCTTTGAAATTTAGATACTGTTCCGCTAAGATCGCTTGAGCTTGCAATGGCCCTAATTGATTCCCGAGTTCGGCCAGGATATCCTGAAGCCGGACAAGGTTACGATCGGTTTCATCCAGTTTTCGTTCGGCGATTTGTTTCCGCACTTTATATTTGATGATCCCAGCCGCTTCCTCAAAAATAACCCGCCGTTCTTCCGCTTTTACTGAAAGAATCGTATCAATTTTCCCCTGTCCAATGACCGAATAGGCCTCTTTCCCAAGACCGGTATCATAAAATAACTCCAGAACATCACGAAGTCGAACCTGGGATTTATTAATTAAATACTCGCTTTCACCAGAGCGAAACAACTTACGGGTAACCGAAACTTCAGTAAAATCAAGGGAGAGAGCCCTGTCGGAGTTATCTAAAACGATGGTTACTTCCGCCAGGCTTAACGGTTTACGGACCATGCTTCCCGCAAAAATCACATCGTCCATCCTCGAACCACGTAGACTTTTTACGCTTTGTTCGCCCAGGACCCAGCGCAGGGCATCCGAGATATTACTTTTACCGCTTCCATTCGGTCCCACCACCGCGGTGACACCGGGTAAAAAATCAAGCCGGATTTTATCGGCGAAAGATTTAAACCCTATAATTTCCAAGCGTTTCAGATACAAATTGATCCTCCTTTGGCCGTCGCTATTTGTATCAATACGCAAACTTGGTCTCAAACATTTTACCATAACCGGTCTAAAAAAGAAATACCCGCCGGTTACTCATCTGATTTCAAGCGGGATCTTTCACGAAACGGATCGCCAAATCCTTTCGTTTCCTGGTATTTAATGGAATTTGCGGACTTAATAAAGAACCATACCGGAATAAGATTTTTTTTAATTTCAAGCGTGCTCTGGTTCTGGCATTATCGACCACTTTAACCGGCAGGGAAAATGCCTTTTGAATCTCATCGGTTTGGTACCCATTCAGTAGCATCAATAAAACATGAAACTCAACCGGAGATAAATGAGCTTTTAAAACCGCCGTTAATTTTTGTTCAATCCACCCATTCTCAATTCGAGTAAATGGCTCGGAACTAAAATCAGGTATTGAATCCAGTAAGATACAAGACTCATTTTCATCAATATATGAATTAAGCGATAATATCCGGACTGCCGTCCCGGAATTTTTTTTCAGGGAACTGCGCCGGATGTTTAAAATTCTTCTCATAATGCAAATATAGGCAAAAGTACTGAATTTAATCGAATAACTCCGCGGATCATATCCTTCAATCGCTTTTAATAACCCAATCGAACCTTCCTGAAAATAATCTTCGATATCTGCCGGGGGTATATTATAGTTTTTAATGATATGCCGGACCATCGGTAAATATTTTTTTACCAACTCTTCCTGGGAAAAAAAATCATGTTCAAACCGAAACCGCTGAATTAGATACAGGTCCTTTTCCTGATTCATTAGTTCCCACCTAAATTGGGTTTATCACAATTCTATTAACAAATATATGACAAGGTTGTCCGGTATATTCCGATAAATCGTAGACTAGTTCAGAATTGAAAAGATAATAAAAGCCAAAAATAAAAAACCGCTTTCTTGTGAAAACGGTTTTAACCTGAATCCGGCAAGTAACTTCAAAGTATTTCTAAATATGGACTTGCCGCTTGCCGGATTCAGTAGATGAACCCGATCCGGCAAATTTTTCTTTGCATTTCAAGAAAAATCTAAATGTACTTGCCGGATCGAGGTTTAACATAATCAGAAGAAGTCGGAACCAATAAAGATTCCGTCACAAAACAAACTACCCCAGTTTTAAAAATACGATTTTTACATTTTCCGTATTTCTAAAAGCAGATTAACGTGGCTCCACAATAAATTTAATAGCGGTTCGAATCTGGCCGTCTATATTAATTTCCGAAAAACCCGGGGTGCAAATCAAGTTTATTCCATTTGGCGCCACGTAACCTCTAGTTATGGCAATGGCTTTAACGGCTTGATTAACCGCCCCGGCGCCAACCGCCTGGACCTCCACCATTCCTTTTTCGCGCAATACGGCGGCTAAAGCACCTGCAACTGATTTTGGGCTGGAATTTGCTGAAACTTTTAATACGTCCATTAGAAAGCCTCCTACAAAAAATTAGCTTCCTTTCTATCATATTCAACTATGGTGAAAAAAAACCCTTTTTCAAAAAATCCTGGTGCTTTAGTTGATCAATCGCGGAACCGGCGGCTTTGTTTTGGGCTTCTTTCAGGGTTCGGCCCGTTGCACAGCCGAGTACCTCGCCATTTAGCAGTACTTCCACCGTAAAAATTCTATTATGCGGAGGTCCTTCTTCATGAATCAACCGGTATTCCGGTTTAAATCCTTTGGCTTGGGTGATTTCTTGCAGATTGCTTTTCGCGTCGATTAAATCACATTGGGTTAGTATTTCCGGTAAAATTGAACTAATTAGGGGCAACAGAAAATCATTGGTTTTTTCAAATCCATAATTTAAAAAAAAGGCGCCAATAAACGCCTCAAATAAATCAGCCCGGATATTTTGCTTTTCCCTGCCGTTAGTCCTAAGTTCACCTTGACCGAGCCGGATATAATGGTTAAGATCTAATTTTTTTGTAAGCGAGGCTAAAATTGGAGCACTGACAATTACTGATTTCAATTTAGCCAATTCCCCTTCATTGGCTAAAGGATATTGACAATATAAAAAACGGCATACAATCAAGGAAAGAACACTGTCACCCAAAAACTCCAGGCGCTCGTTGCTTGGCAAATTATGCTCGTTGGCATAAGATGAATGGGTAATTGCCTCTAAAAATAATTCTTCGCTAACCGGCTCAAAATTCAACCGTTCCATCAAGTCTTTTATCGACAAGTCTGGATGCAATTCCGTATGCGTTTTCATCCTTCACTTCCTATCCCGGCGAAGCCGGAACCAAATATTAAGAACCATTAATGAGTTTCCCGGTTATTGATACTTTTTGAATGCCAAGCAAATATTATGTCCGCCAAAGCCCAATGAATTAGATAATACGGTTCTTACCAAAGTTTGCCTGGCTTTATTGGGGACATAATCCAGATCACACTGGGGATCCGGTGTATAATAATTGATTGTCGGCGGAATTATACCGTGAATAATCGACTTAACCGAAATAATGGCTTCAACTCCTCCGGCGGCGCCTAATAAATGTCCGGTCATTGATTTCGTTGAACTGATAGCCTTCGATTTTGCCGATTCTCCAAAAACCGATTTGATGGCAATTGTTTCTAACCGGTCATTTTGCGGTGTTGAAGTTCCATGGGCATTGATATAATCTATCTGTTCCGGTGTCAATCCGGCATCGGTCAAGGCTAGTTTAATGGCCCGGGCCGCAC
>JBJKPO010000162.1:0-8693 GCA_046706235.1 Bacillota bacterium
GACAGGTGACCGGGAGCAGCGGGAATGGAACGGACTCGATGTTTACCGGGAAGATGCGGGATCCGGGGACGGGGTTGTATTATTTCGGGGCGAGGTTTTATGACCCGGAGGTTGGGAGGTTTATTACACAGGATCCGGTTAAGGATGGGGATAATTGGTTTGTGTATTGTAGAAATAATCCAATTAATATGATTGATCCGGATGGGAAATTTGTTTTCGCTATTCCATTAGCTTATTGGGCTTGTTCAGGATTAGTTACCTTATATTTAATGAATGCCCCAGAAATAAATCAAATGGTGGTTCAAGGTTTTGAACTAGGCATGAAACTTGCTCAAGCGGTGGATTCAGCTTCAAAAGGAGCGGAGACTGGGGCGAGAGGCAGTCAAGGTAATAGCTCTAGCAATGGCCCAAATAAAAGCTCTAAATTAACACCAGCACAAAACAAAGCTCTAAATAAATTGGAAAATCTTATAAATGATCATTGCAAAGATTCCGACTTTACAGGTGCGCAACGTGATTTACAAGGGAATCCAGTTACAAGACCAGATGGTAAGGTTTATGATCATTTAAATGAAATGAACAACACCTTAACTGGTCTTCAAAAAGTAGCAAAAAGCTTACAAGTTAGTTTAAAGAATCCGAATCTTAGTTCGGAAGTAAGAACGCAATTACAGAACGGATTAAATACTGCAAATCAATATATTAATAAAATAAATGAGGTTTTAAATTCCAATGGACAATAATAATAAAATTAGTGATATTGAAGAATTAGAAGGAATAAAAAATTCATTAGTTATACATATAGATTCATCTTTGTCATTATGGTATAATAAAGTAAGAAATAAAAAGCTTAAGGATTTAACCGAAGGAGATCTAGCGAGACTTATTAGGCAGGGAATGTATATCAAATACATTATACCAGAAAGTATAAATCGACTTTCAAAAAATATTGTTTCAGGTGAATTATATGATGGTGAAGTTTTAGAAATGTTATTTCGTGTAGATGAGAATTATTGGTCTGAATATCGTCAACTGGGTATTAAACTAGACAAAATTTTAAAAGAGACGGAATCAAAAAAAATTATTTCCAAAGATTTTGTATGGTTAACAAAAGAAGATGAAACGAATTTTTGTCAACTTGTTAAGCTTTTTAGGGAGAAATTAGAATTAATCCTCAAGAATTGAGTTTGCTTAATGGCGGTATAATTATAGAAACTTTGAAATGTTTGCACTCTAATACCAAAGATAACAAATAGAACAGTTAAGTGCTAGAATTTTACGGTAGATAACGCTACTAGTTAATGGGTAATCTAATAAGCACTTTTGTTTCCAAGGAACCGGGATAGCAAAACTACTTATTATGTGCATCAGGAAAATAATCCGTTATTGGAATACGCTCTAGATACCGGGAAGTATACCTACTTTATTTATGCCGGGAATAAAATGGTTGCCGAGGAAACGAACGGTGTAGTAAAATATTATTATACCGATAAGTTATTTATTGACGCTTGGGAAAGCGATAAAAATAGCATGAATTTCTAGCGTTCCTTCTTTTTTGAAGGATTTTTTTTTAAAGTAGCCAATTTTACTTAGTAAGAAATTTTTGAGGTGTAATAATGATTGTACGGAAAGAAACAAACCCAAACGAGAATAGTTTTAGTTTCCAAATCATGGGCGATGATTATGTAGTTAAAGGAAACGATAAACCGGAATATATGGAAGCAATTGTTAATTACCTGGAATCGGTAATTAATAATATCATGAGTTCCAATCAAAAGTTAAACAAGAACCAGGTAGCCGTTTTAGCGGCGCTGAAAATCGCGGATGAATTGTATAAATTACGGCAAAAATATCAACATAAGGAACAAAAACAGCCAGGAGTCGAAAGTCAAAAGTCAAAATAAAAGACATTCGACTGATTTTATAAGGAGGATTTAAATCTTGACCTGGATGGATTGGTTAATTGGAGGGGCTTTCGGCCTTTTTATCTTTTTGGGGTACCGGAAAGGATTTGTCCAGCAATTCTTTGATTTGCTGGGGAGTGTTTTCTCGTTAATTTTGGCCTTTTACTTTTATCACCGGGTTGGCAGTTATTTAGCCAATGTTTTTAACTGTTCGATTCCGTTGGCCAATATTATTGGATTTGCATTAATTATTGTGGTGATTGGCGGTACGGTGAGTTATATCGGGAAACGCTGGCGGGCCACTAATAAGGACGAACCCGTTATCCTGATCGACGGCCTGGCGGGAGCGCTGCTCGGAGGCATTAAGGCTGCCGTCATCTTATTGGTGATATTGTTGATTTGTATCGCCATGCCCTGGAGTTTTCTACGCGAACCGATTCAAGCTTCAACCTTCGCTAATGATCTACTGCGATTGGAACCGTTATTTTATTTTATTCAGGATCGTTCGTTGCCGTCTAATTTTCCGCGGCTGATGGTTACTCCCGATGGAATACGTTTACGAAGCATCGATGTACAAAAATTACAAGGCGCAACTTGTATTGCCTGCGGGGCCAAGGTGGAATACCGGGGCTTGGTTAAACAGGGCTTGTCGTATTATCCTCAAACGTATTGTCCTAAATGTCACCGGGTTAGCGATGGCTGCCTGACTTTTGAGGGCTATCATATGTTGAATGGAGTATGCCCTTATGAGAAGCTGGGCAGCATGGGGGTCACCGACTGCAAAGTCTGGCAGAATTTGGAACCGACCACTGTTCATGGAAAATGCCCGGTGTGCGGCAGAACTCAGTAAGGAGAATTAATTTGCCAATCCTGATGATATTTATTGACGGATTCGGTTTGGGAAGCGACGATCCTTCCGTCAACCCTCTTGCCATCGCCACGATGCCCTTCATAAAAGGATTGCTCGACGGCCGGAGCTTGACCCGTACTCAAGTCGGAGCGGGAGTTTTTGGCGACCGGCTGGTAATCAGACCCACGGACGCCTGTCTGGATGTACCCGGGCTCCCCCAAAGCGCCACGGGCCAGACCGTGTTGTTCACCGGAATTAACATGGCCAAAATCACCGGCCGTCATATTAACGGCTTTCCCACTAAATTATTACGCGAGGTTTTAGGTAGGGATAATCTCTTCAAGGCGGTGAATTGTTACGGTTTAAAGGCGGTCTTTGCCAATATTTTTACCAAGGAGTATTTTCAAGCGGTGGATCAAGGCAAATGGCGTCATTCGGTGACAACTACGGCGGCCTTGGCCGGGGGGTGCCGTTTGTTACTAATTGCGGACTTGCTTCAGGGGAAAGGGGTTTTTCAGGATATTACCAATCAACAACTACGGGAACGGGGTTATGACGTCCCGATTGTGGAACCGGAAACGGCGGCCCTTAATCTAATAAGTCAGGCTGTCCAAAATGATTTTACTCTGTTCGAATATTTTCAGACCGACCGGTGCGGCCATGCTCGGAACTGGGACTTGGCGCTGGTCTTATTAAACCGGTTGGATCGCTTTTTACAAATTATTGCCGCGCAAGCGGCTGGGTGTAATCTCGATTTGCTTATCGTAAGCGACCACGGTAATATCGAGGATTTATCGGTCAAAACACATACCACTAATCCGGTTCCCACCATTGCTATTGGAAAAAGCGCCGTCCGGTTTGCCCAGGCCATCTCCCTTACGGATATTTACCCGAAAGTGCTTGAATATCTTGGAATGAAATCCGGTCCGGCTAATCAAGAACAGTCATCTTTATCCGAGGTTTGACAATGAATAATTCCGATAATAAAATTATCTTGCCTGAATTACTGGCGCCGGCGGGGGATTGGGAGGCCATGAAGGCTGCAATTGCCGCGGGCGCGGATGCCGTTTATCTGGGAGGGAAGCTGTTTAGCGCCCGGCGATATGCGCAGAACTTTGAAACCGGGCAGCTCAAGGAAGCGGCTGATTTACTCCACCTGCATGAAAAAAAAATATATGTCACGGTAAATACTCTGATTAGCAACGCCGAAATGGAAGAGGCGCTTAATTTTTTAATTGAGCTCGATAGTTTTGGAGTTGATGCGGTAATTATCCAGGATTTGGGATTAATGCAACTCGCCCGCCGTTATCTCCCCTCCCTGCAACTTCATGCCAGCACGCAGATGACGGTACATAATCTGGAGGGCGTTCTTTTCCTAAAAGATTGTGGTGTCAAACGGGTCATTTTAGCCCGGGAATTGACCCTGGATGAGATAACGGCAATTGTTTGCAACTCGGGAGTGGAGATCGAGATTTTTATTCACGGGGCCCTGTGCCTCTCTTATTCCGGCCAATGCTTGATGAGCAGTATGATTGGCGGCCGAAGCGGCAACCGGGGCCGTTGCGCTCAACCCTGCCGGATGGAATACCAGTTGATTAAGCCGGATACGGCGGCCGGGACGGAAGGGCCTTACCTGCTTTCTCCCAAGGATTTGGCATTAATTACATTGATTCCCGAATTGGTTGGCTCGGGAGTAAAATCTTTAAAAATTGAAGGCCGGATGAAACGGCCCGAATATGTATATCATGTAGTTAACACCTACCGGAAGGCTTTGGATCGCTATGCCGCCAGGCCGGATCGTTTTACGGTTTCACCGGAAGAGATTTGGGAATTGGAGCAGGCGTTTAACCGTGGATTTACCAGTGGTTATTTTGGCGGCAACCGGAATTATCAAATAATCAATATGGCGCGTCCCAATAACCGGGGCGTTTATTTAGGGCGGATTACGGACGTCGATCGCGACCGGAGACTGGCTTTGCTCAAATTAGAAGCCGCGCTCGAACCGGGAGATGAGGTGGAGATATGGGTTAGTAAAGGCGGCCGTACTACCGAACGGATAACTTCCCTGGAAGCCGGCGGGCGGCAAATCTCATCCGCCGGGTCGGGGACAACCGTATGCTTTGGGATCCGGGGTAAGGTCTTCCCGGGAGATCGGGTTTTTAAAGTGTTTTCGCTACGAAGCAGTACCGAGTCCCAGGTTGCTCTTGCAGCCGGTAACTTGGCCCTTAAAATTCCTTGTATAGTCAAGGTTGAAGGAACATTGGGAAGCAGGCTCACGGTTACTTATTACGATCGCCGGGGAAATTATGGGTCGGCCATCAGCGATATACCGTTACAACTCGCCAGAACCCGTCCGCTTACGGCTGAGTTCCTTTTTGAACAATTAGGCCGGCTGGGAGATACCCAATTTCATTTGGAATCGATTAATTGTGAGTTACCGGACGATTTGATGCTGCCGGTGAGTGAGATTAATGGGAGCCGGCGCCGGGCCATCGCCGCTTTAACAAGCGCTGTTTTACAAAAGTACCGGCGGAAACCGGTGGTTATCAAAACTTCGTTTCCGGGTTCAGCCAATCCTCAAAACATTGCCTCTACTAATTCCAAGGTGTTGCTCAGTGTCTGGGTAAACGATCTTAACGGTGTCATTGAAGCGGTAAATAACGGCGCCGCTCTTGTTTATGCCGGCGGCGATGAATTAATCTTGGACGGTACCGCTTTTCATTGGGATCGACAACGGTTCCGGGAAGCAATTCATCAAGCCCACCAGGCCGGGGCGCGACTAGTAATTGGTTTACCGAGGATAAACCGTGAAGGACAGCGTATTGTTTGGGAAAAGCAGCTTAACGAAGCTATTGCGACGGAAGCAGATGGGGTAATGGTTTCGGACTTGGGAGCGCTACATTTCGTGGCGACTAAAGGTTGCCAATCAATCTATCTTAATTATCCCTTGAATATATTTAATGAAAATTCGATCTTCGGTTTACAAGAGCGTGCGGGAGGAAAAATACAACAGGTAACTCTGTCGCCGGAGCTTACGTCGGAACAAATCCGGGAATTCCACTTCACGGAGGCAAACGAGAGAGGACTGCGTTTGGAATGTTTGATTCATGGGCCTTTAGAACTGATGGTTTCGGAATATTGTCCATTAAATTCGATTTTTACTAAGTCCGGACCATGCGGCCGGTTTTGTGAAAAAGGGCGGTTTAATTTACGGGATCGAATGAATCTGGATTTCCCGATATTTTGCGATCAGTTTTGCCGGATGCATTTATTAAACAGCAAAGATTTGTGCCTGATTGAAAGTTTGGCAACGTTGCGCAAGCTTAGTCCTAATGTTTGGCGTTTGGAATTAAAAACTTACCCCGCAGTTGAGGTTGGGTATTTTACCAGAAATTATCAAAAAGTCATCACCGCAATAACAAGTCATGATCACGAAATGGATTGGGATATTCTGGCGCAAATAAGGGAGGAATTTATGAAACGTACCGGACGGGGAATTACTAAAGGTCATTATTTTCGGGGAGTATAATCGAATCAAATTTAGTTTACACATGATTTGATTTATGGTAAAATAATTTTGGATTTCGCCTGGTTTTAGTTTTCGCTTAAAATGAATGAGTTTTTTTGATTATTAGTTTTGTCCCCGGCTGGGAGATTCGATTCTCCGACGTATCTCGCGGCAGGAGGCGTAAAATCCAGTGCTTGTATTCCAAATCCAACAGTTTACAGGCTGGTGTATTTTAAAAGGAGGTGAATTGAGTGGCTTTAAATACTGAGAAAAAACAGGAAATTATTAATAAATATTCCCTGCATGAAGGGGATACCGGTTCACCGGAAGTTCAAATCGCGATTCTTACCGAACGGATAAATTATCTAACCGAACACCTGAAGATTCACAAAAAGGATCATCACTCCCGGCGGGGGTTATTAAAAATGGTCGGTCAACGCCGTGGGTTGTTGAATTATCTGAGCGCGAAAGACATCCAAAGATACCGGGCGATAATTGAGCGGCTAGGGCTTCGAAAATAAATGGAAAGGCGGGTTACACCGCTTTTCTTTCTATTCAAGTATTTTTCGAGGAATTGTATCCTGTTTTAATTCAATTTTTTTCGAAACAGGGAATACTAAAAGTGGTGTGAAAAACCAAAACCCAATTTTAAGCTGAACACACCATTTTTTTGAAGAGTTGTGATATTTTAAACTATTAAATTGGGTTCTACTAACTTACCAGTTATTTAAACGTTAATAGAAAGAAGCTATGAGGAGGATTTTTACAATGCAAAAATGGGAGATGGCCTTGGCGGGTCGTCCTCTGGTAATCGAAACGGGTAAGGTCGCAAAGCAAGCCAATGCTTCAGCACTGGTCCGTTATGGCGACACGGTGGTTTTAGTAACCGCGGTGATGGCCGCCAAGCCGCGGGAGGGAATCGATTTCTTCCCGCTGTTGGTGGATTATGAGGAACGGCTTTATGCGGTGGGTAAGATTCCCGGTGGTTTTATCAAGCGGGAAGGGAGACCACCGGAAAGCGCGGTTTTAGCTGCTCGAATGATCGATCGGCCAATCAGGCCGTTGTTTTCAGAGACTTTTCGTAATGATATCCAGGTTACAGCTACGGTTTTGTCGGTGGATCCTGATAATGAACCCGGCTTAGCCGCCATGATTGGCGCTTCAGCGGCTTTGCATATTTCAGAAATTCCGTTCGCGGGGCCGATCGGTGGTGTAAAGGTAGGACGGGTAAACGGTTCATATATAATCAATCCCACGGTGTCCCAAATGGAAAAAACCGATTTGCAGTTGGTGGTCGCCGGGACTAAGGACGCAATCATGATGGTTGAGGCCGGCGCAAGCGAGATTTCCGAGGATGACGCTTTGGAGGCCATCATGTTCGGACATTCTGTAATTCAAGAAATCGTTGCTTTTATCGAAAAGATCCGGGATGAGGTTGGCAAACCCAAAATTATTCCGGTTTTAGACGAGCCTGATCCAGAAATTGACCGAATGGTACGGGAGTTTACTACCGCTAAAATGGTTTCAGCCATTAAAACCGGTGATAAATTGCTTCGCGAAGAATTGATCGAAAAAGTAAAAGAAGAAGCCAAAGCTCATTTTCAAGAAGTATACGCCGAAAATTATGAAACCGTATCCAAGAGTGTGGAAGCAGTTCTGGAGTCCATCGTGAAAGAAGAAGTCCGCAAGATGATCGCAGTGGATAAAGTTCGTCCCGATGGACGCGGTCTATCGGAGATCAGGCCGATTACATGCGAGGTGGGAATTCTCCCGCGCACTCATGGCTCCGGTTTGTTTACCCGCGGACAAACTCAGGTGCTTACGGTTTGTACCCTGGGACGGGTCAGTGAAGAACAAATTCTGGATGGACTTGGAGAAGAGGAATCCAAACGTTATATTCATCATTATAATTTTCCAGGTTACAGTGTCGGAGAAGTGAGGCCGGTACGGAGCCCAGGCCGCCGTGAAATCGGCCACGGGGCCTTGGCGGAACGGGCTTTGCTCCCCGTGATTCCCAGTGAAGAGGAGTTTCCATATACGATCAGGCTGGTATCCGAGGTTGTGGAATCCAACGGTTCGTCATCCCAAGCCAGTGTGTGCGGGAGCACCCTTTCACTGATGGATGCCGGAGTGCCCATTAAGAAGCCGGTGGCGGGCGTGGCCATGGGGTTGTTGAATGACGGTCCCGATTTCGCGATTTTAACCGATATTCAAGGCATGGAAGATCACTACGGAGATATGGATTTTAAAGTTGCCGGCACCAAAGATGGAATTACCGCCATCCAGATGGATATTAAAGTTAAGGGTATCGATCGCCGGATTCTAAAACAGGCCCTGGCTCAAGCCCGGGAAGGACGCTTGTTTATTTTGGATAAAATGATGCAAGCCATTGACGAACCACGGGAAGACCTTTCACCCTATGCGCCGCGAA
>JBJKPO010000163.1:0-13826 GCA_046706235.1 Bacillota bacterium
TTATTGGTGATGGTCTTGATTTTCATGACCGCCGTTGGAAAAACATATGCCATTAACTGGCAGAACCTGAATGTGAACCTGATCGATAAGAAAGTTGATGGCGGACGGACCATTATAACGCTCAAAGATAAACAGAATCGGGTTTTCAAGGTAATCTACCTTGATGAGGCAATGCTTGAAAAGATGACGAATATTATTATCAAGTATAAAGACGAGTTTTATTCCTGGAAGGTCATTCATTTTAAGGATCTCAGCTTGATGGTGTCCTCAAGTTTCCTGGAAATTATATTAATACCGACCGAGATGGCCGATCAAAATCAGGACTTGGTGAAAGCCGTTCCGGCGGGAATTACCATGACCTATTACCCGGAAAGGGATATTTTGCGTTACGATTTCCGAATCATGAAAGATACCCAATTGATTCGGATTGCCGGTGAGTATTTGGGTGAAAATGAAATGCTCGACAGAATGAATTCCGCCTATAACAATCCCCTGACATATCTACAGCGAACCGATCCGGAGTATTTACAGCAAGAGATCGAAAAACTCCAGCAAGCATTATTATATATGCATAACGAGGATTGGCTAAACCGGCTAAACCCAATATCACAGAAAACTATCCGTAAAATTGTGGAGCTAAAGCAAACCAATCCCAAATTCACCAAAAAAGAACTATGGAAAGAACTTAAAAAGGAAAAGGTCAAAATCACCAAACAGGAGTTGAACCTGATTTTAATTTTCTATTTTAACGAGTATCACTGATTTTGAGGTGAGGAACATAGGGAAAAGTCAACGTAAAAAGGCTAATACTCAGCAGTCGAAGCATAAAAAAGGTTCAGGTGGGCGTGAACGGGGGTCTAATGGCGCTCAGAAGTCAATTCAACCTCAGCCTTTGCTTTTTTCAAATCCAAAATTACTTTATTGCGCTGTTATTATAGCTATTATTATTTCCCTGTCCCATTGGCCGTCTTTGTCCGCCAAAGCGTTGTCGGTGGATGACCAGCAGTATCTCACCGGGAACGTATTGGTGCAACACCCCGGCTGGGCGTCAACAAGCCGTTTTTTGACCGAGGTATTCCATCCATCGACGGTAAGCGGTTATTATCAGCCTTTGAGCATGATTTCGTTGATGATCGATTGCGGAGTCGGCGGAAGAGTGAGTGACGCCCCTACCTTTAATCTGGCGGTGTTTCATGGTACCAGTTTAGTCTTGCACATTCTGAACGTAATTCTAATTATGCTTATTTTATACATCCTGTTTGGAAACCTTTGGGTGGCTGCCGGCGTTGGTTTATTATTTGGAATTCATCCGATGACGGTTGAACCGGTCACTTGGATTACCGAGCGAAAGACTTTGCTCGCCGCGTTTTTTACTTTGGGGTCCCTCGCTTTTTATCTGACATATGTCCGTAAATCCGCTCGAAAATATTACTGGGCCGCTTTGGCGGGTTATATTTTGGCATTGTTGTCAAAGCCCACCAGCACTGCTTTACCGTTAATTTTTATAGTGGTGGATTATTGGCCGCTGCAAAGGTTAAGGCTAAATACATTTTTAGAGAAAATTCCATTTCTCATCGTTGGTTCCCTTTCGGCGGTCATTACTTATATCTCCCAAAGCAATACTGCCAAAACAGTGGTTTACTCCACCGGGCAATTCTTATTAATGGTTTGCCATAATCTTGTTTTTTATTTATCAAAATTTTTATGGCCGGTTAATTTATCTTCTTTTTATCCGTTTCCCAAACCGTTCGATCTATCTAACCCGATGGTATTGGCCGGAGTGATTGGCACTTGTTTATTAACTATAGTAATTATAATTTCGCTTCGTTGGACCAAGGCTTTTATGGCGGGAGGTTTGTTTTTTCTACTGGCAATCTTTCCAACCATGGGTGGCATTGGATTTAATAATGTAATCGCCGCGGATAAATATGTATATCTGCCACTAACCGGATTATTGATATCGTTGGGTTGGTTTTTTACGTGGCTTGGAGAGCACGCGTCACAATTTTTAAAACCAAGACCTATTAAGGTAGGATTATCAATTTTTATTTTATTGATATTTATTGCGGAGGTCGGAATGACCCGGAATTATTTAACTTATTGGCGGGACTCCGAAACACTTACCCGTTATATGGTGAGCTATGCACCGCAATCATCATTTTTGCAAAATCAATTCGGCCTGGTATTATCAAGCAATAATAAATACGATGAAGCGATCCTTCATTACCGGGAGGCAATCCGGTTGCAACCGAATTTTGCCGAAGCGTACAACAATTTGGGAGTGGCATTTCTGAATTTAAAACATAACGATGAAGCCCTTGGATTCTTTAAAGAAGCAGTTCGGCTTAAAGCGGGCTTGTATAAAACATATAACAATATCGGGAATATATTGGTATACCAAGGGAAATACGATGAAGCAATTCAAATGTATCGTAAAAGTCTGGAAATCCGGCCCTATTACGCGAATACCCATAAATACCTGGGAAAAGCATTCATGGCCCAAGGAAAGTCGGATGAGGCAATTAATGAGTTTAAGGTGGCGTTGAGGATTAATCCTTATTTAAATGATGTCCAACAATATTTAGAGAAGTTCCTGAAGTAATTCAAAGGGAAAATTAGCCGGATTATAAACGAACGTTCGTTATTATTATGAAGAAAAATTAAAAAAAGGACTTATTCGGTGGATGGGTTGATTTACAAAATTGATAATTTGTTATATTATAGAATGTACTAAAGGTTTTCGTTCAACTAATATGTTTACGTATATCAAAAAGCCGTTTGGAGCCGTCCGAACAATCGGTGAAGCAATAAATGAATGTAAGTTATTTGAAACCTAGTTGTTTTACATGGCAAAATGTTCATTTTGCTTTTTGTAATCCGTGGAGTGTAAGCGTTTACAATAAGTGATACTAAAGTTAAATACTTACTATTATTATAATTTGAAATAACTCAATAACTAAATGAGAAAGGGGGGATTAACTTAATTTAAAAATAGAAATAAGAATAATCGATTTAGGATAAGGAGGACAGAGAAAAGTGAAAAGATTTATTACCATTGTTACATTATTAGTATTTACCGTCAGTATTTTTTTAACATGTTCATTTGTAACCACTAATATCCAAGCGGCTTATACACCGCCGGCGAATAACCGGGTCAGATTCAACATGGATTATGATTGGAAATTTATCAAACAGGACGTAAGCGGCGCGCAAAACGTTTCCTTTAATGACTCCACGTGGTCGGATGTTAGCTTGCCGCACACTTATAACGACATTGACCATTATGATACCTGGGTAACCGGGAGTGGCGACTATGGTTATAACGGAAAGACATGGTACCGGAAACATTTTACTCTGAATTCATCATATTCCGGGAGAAAAGTGATTGTCGAGTTTGAAGGCGTCCGGCAGGCCGGAGAGTTTTACATCAACGGTACCTGGGTCGGAAGGCATGAAAACGGCGTCGGTCCTTGTGGTATCGACATTACAAATTACGTTAACTTTGGCAGTGAAAATGTGTTGGCGGTCATGGTTAACAACCAGCTAGGCTATAAAGAAGTGGCTACCGGCACCAGTTTTGTATGGGATACTCCACCGTTTTTCCCAATGTTCGGCGGAATTATCAAGAATGTATGGTTGAATATCACCGATAAAGTCTATCAAACATTCCCACTTTACAGCAATTTAGGGACATCCGGAACCTATATCTATGCGGCCAATATCAACACCGGAGCCAAAACTGCCGATGTCAACGCCAAGTTTGAAGTGAAAAACGACGGAAATACTTCTCAAAATGTCAGCTACCAGATGGATGTGGTCGATCGCGACGGCAATACCGTGTTGACCAGAACCGGCGGACCTCAGGCGATTGGCGCCGGTCAAACGGCGACCTTTACATTAACCGGAGGCGTTACCAATGTTCATTTTTGGTCGCCGGATTATCCGTATCTTTATAAAGCTTACACCACATTAAAGATCAATGGCACGGCGGTCGATGTTTGCCCGAGTACCTTTGGTATCCGCAAAGTTGCCTGGACTCTCGCGGGCGGGATGACGTTAAACAATGTTCCGCTTTACTTGAAAGGATTCGCGCCCCGAACCACTATGGAATGGCCTTGTGTGGGACAAGGCGTCAACTGGATGGAAGAGTATGATATGAAAATGATCCGGGAATGTAACGGCAACTTCATCCGGCCGATGCATGTCGCCGCGAAAAGGGCCGATATTGAAGCGGCGGATAAATGGGGTATAATCTATGACTGTCCCGCTGGAGACGCCGAAGGGGATTCTCAAGGACGGCAGTGGGAACAGCGGGTGGAATTGATGCGAGATGTGGTCATTTACTTCCGAAACAATCCCAGTGTATTATTCTGGGAAGCCGGCAATCAAAATATCGTTCACGAGCATATGGCTGAAATGAAAGGGGTACGGGATACCTGGGATCCATACGGCGGTAGATTGATGGGGACCCGTTCCAACAATACCGAATTGGCGGATGTCGCGGATTATTATGCGACCATGGACAATCCGGGCACTTCCAATAGCAAACCGATTTGGGATGATGAATACAGCAGAGCGGAATGCCCGCGTCGGGTATGGGATAAATATAGTCCTCCCAGTTATGGTTATCGAAATATCGCCGATCCCAGCAACGTGATTGACGAGTACCCAACCGACAGTTTTAAGTTTAACAGTTCTGAGGATTTAGCCCGGATGAATGTCAAGAAATATAATGATCGCTGGTCGAAACGAGGCGGCCAAGGCTTAACCAGTATTACTTGCGGCGGTGCCAAGATTATTTGGGGGGATTCAATGAGCCACGGCCGGATGTCCAAGACTGAATTAGCCCGAGTTACCGGAGCGGTTGATGGTGTAAGGCTGCCCAAAGAAACTTTCTTTGGAATGCAGGTGGCTCAAAATCCGAATCCGGACATTCATATTTTAGGTCACTGGAATTATCCGGCCGGAACCGTGAAGAATATGTATGTCATCTCCAATTGCCAACAAGTTAAACTGCTTACTTATAATTCAAGCGGTGGGCTGATTCATGATTACGGATATGGCACCCAGGCCAATAATTTCGAGTTCGGTTTTAACAATGTTGCCTGGCAAGCAGGTAAAGTCGTGGCCATCGGTTATAACGGCGGAGTTGAAGCAGCCCGGCATGAAATAGTAACCGCCGGCGCTCCGGCTAAAATTAAATTGACGGCAATTACCGGACCGGAAGGATTTAGGGCTGATGGTTCGGATGTCGCCATGTTCGATGTGGAGGTAGTTGACTCAAACGGCAACCGCTGCCCGACTGATGAAGGGCGGATCGATTTTACTTACAGCGGGCAAGGCAAGTGGTTAGGAGGTTATAACAGCGGTATTCAATATAGTATATTCCAAGATTATTTAAACACCGAGTGTGGTATTAACAGGGTGTTTGTACGCGCCACCCGCACTCCCGGAAGCTTCACCTTGACCGCCAGCCGTAGCGGATTGCAATCTGCTTCGGTAACTATTAACTCGACCGCGTTTACGCTCAATAACGGACTTACCTTGGTAATGCCGCAAGGATATCAAAGCGTGCTGGGGCCGGAACCGACTCCTCCGCCAACTCCGACACCGCCAAGCGGGCCGACTCCGACACCGCTGCCGACCGCGACTCCAACGCCAACCCCACCTTCGGGAGGATCCTTGGTGATGTATAATTTCCAATATACCGGGACTCACGGCAGCAGTTTGATTCCGCCACTGCCCGACGCGCATGTGGTTAATAACGCCCAAGCCGGAATGCAGGTTTACGTGGATAATAGCTGCACTTTCCCGACATTGCCTTCTTATTTAGCCGGTGGAGATTATATTCAAGCATTTTTGAGAGATGCTATTGACAGTTCTTCAACTGATTTATACCAATTCTATGTCAGCAAATATTGTTATATCTATCAATTGATCGATGCCGCCAATCAAATGCCAAATCACAACAATAATGAAACTTATGGCTGGGTAAAACTAACCGATAACATTGTGATTAACGGCAGGACCCATGATATATACAAGAGTAGATTAATGGCGCCAGGCGAACAAGGGTATTTTGCCTCGAATGGTCATGGAATAACGTTGGCGCCAGGCTGCAATCTGTATGTGGTATTTGCGGTATCCGCGGAATATGAAATCCAAAATCCCAATCAAACTGTAACCGCCAGCTCAAACGAAGCCGGAAACATCCCCGGTAATGCAATTGATGGCAATACCGCAACCAGATGGTGCGCCGGCGAGGCTACCTACCCGCAATGGTGGAAGGTCGATCTGGGACAAAATTGTTCAATCGGCGGTTATGAAATCAATTGGTACAGTAATGCGAGCCGGTCATATAAATACAAAATCGAACTAAGCAATGATGATGTGACTTATAATCTTTCAATTGACAGGCAGAATAATACGGAAATGGGAATTACTTCTGATCGGACCGATGCCGTGCATGCACGAACGGGCAGGTATGTAAGGATTACCGTGACCGGTTCGAGCGCCGGATGGGCATCATTCTATGAGGTAAAGATATTTGGAGTGGCAGGTGGTTCAGCTCCGACACCGACCCCAACTCCCACAAATCCGCCAGCAACAGCGACACCTACGCCTACTGGTCCCCCGGCAACGGCAACTCCAACCCCTACGCCGGCTCCAACTCCGGCTTCGGGTAACCTGGCGTTGAATAAACCGGCTACCGCATCGTCGGATGAAAACGCCGGAACTTCGGCCTCGGCCGCTGTAGATGGCAATGCGGGAACCCGTTGGAGTTCGGAGTTTTCAGATCCGCAGTGGATTTATGTCGATCTCGGCGCGGCTTACCAGATTAACCAGGTTAAACTCAACTGGGAAACCGCTTGCGCCTCCGCTTATCAGATCCAGATATCGAATAATGCGACTAGTTGGACCACGGTATGGTCGACGACCAGCGGCGCCAGCGGCATCATAACCATTGACTTTACCGCGACCAGCGCGAGGTATGTAAGGATGTATGGTACCGCCCGGGCTACCGGTTGGGGTTATTCATTATGGGAGTGTGAGGTATATGGCGTCACCGGTCCAACTTCGCCCCCGACTCCAACCCCAACTCCGCCGCCTGCGACTCCGACTCCGACAGCGGGACCTACAGCTACGCCAACCCCAACCCCGACGGCTCCTCCGGGAGGAACGCTGTTATCACAAGGTAGGACGGCTACCGCCAGTTCTTACCAAGCCGGTAATGAAGTCGCCAAAGGTAACGATGGTAATACCAGTACTAGATGGGCGGCGTCTAGCGCTTCTTTCCCGCAATGGTGGAAGGTGGATTTAGGTGCCGGTCACAATTTGAGTATAGTTGATATTAACTGGTACAATAGTAGTAGCCGGTCGTATAAGTATAAGATTGAGGTTTCAAGCAACGATAGTACTTATACTACTGTAGTTGATAAAACCGGTAATACGGTGGCGGGTGATACTTCCGATAGTTTCAGCGCGACCGGAAGATATGTGAGGATAACCATTACCGGCACCAGCGCCGGATGGGCCTCGGCATATGAGTTTAGAATATATGGTAATTAGTTAAAATCCTTTAATATTAATTATTTGACCCAATCAGCTTAAAGTTATTCTGTTTTATGGGCTAGCTTATATGAGTTAGCCCTTTTTTTGTTGTGAAAACGTTCACTAGTATTATTAACTTGAATAGGTCCAGTTATGAACAAAAAAGCCGGGTATTTAATGCCCGGCTTGGAATGGATTTCCGGGCTTACGGAGTTTTGAACCGGAAATAATAGTAAAGATAAAAACTAATAATGGAGGGTAAGGAATTATGTATAATTTTTTAAGAAATATTTTTGGAATCAACAATTCCGGCGGCGACCAGGAGATGGGGTCATTAGATGAATACCGGGTTTCCTGGCATCCAGAAATTGTTAAACCCGGAGATACCATTCATATTAATTATCAAGGTTTGTTAAAAGACTCCGGGGCAAAAGAAGTTTATCTACATTATGCATTTGACAGTTGGAGCCAAAAAATTAATACTATTAAAATGGAGGATACCGGACCAGGTGGTTATGGGACCGATATCCAAGTAGACGGGAACCATGAAATTAATTTCTGTTTCAAGGATGACGCTAATCATTGGGATAATAACGATGAATGCAATTGGAACGTTCCGGTTCAATAATGTAAATAAATTATATTTGGATATCTGAAATCCGGGGCTAAGTTAATTAGTAAAGCTTAGTCCCAAAACATTATTTTGGGATACTAAAAGCGGTGTGAAAAATCCTAAATAATAGTAGTACACACCGATTTTTTTAAGAGTTGTGATACTCATTAGCTATTAATTGGGGTTTATCACAACTCTACTAATAAAAGGAAGACACCCCACCAAAACGAAATTTGACGAAAAAAATATCTGGATAAAAAGGTGTTTAATAAGATTTCCAGAAATAATTCAAAAGGTAAATGGATGTAATACTCTGTTTTTACTGTATCAACAATATACGTCAAATACGAAAGTTTAATATAGTTGGAAGTGGGGTGAATATATGGCTAGTGATCAGAAGGAAATTATGACTGTTAATGAGGTGGCTGAATACCTGCGTATGAATCCAATGACTATTTACCGTTTAGCGCAGCAGGGGATGATCCCGGCAAGTAAAATACTTGGTTGTTGGCGTTTTCAACGGTCAGAAATTGAGCAATGGTTAAAATCTCAAGAATACCAGCCATCCAAGGTCTTGGTAATCGACGATGAGCCTACTGTTGGTAAAATGATTCAAAATGTACTGGGGAGAAACAATACAATAATCGTGGCCGAAAACGCACAATATGCTTTAACAATCCTGCAACGGGAAAAATTTAATTTAATTTTTCTTGACCTAAAATTACCTGATATGGATGGATTAGCCCTATTTAAAAAAATCAAGGAATTTGAAAGTACTATCCCGGTTATTGTAATTACCGGCGCCAACGATCCTAGATTAATCGGTAATGTAGTATTGGAAGGAGCCAAATTTGTGTTAAACAAGCCATTTACTATGGAAGAAGTACAACAGATGCTTAGTTTTATAAAGGTGTAAATAAATGAAATTTCCTGGTAAAAGAAGTATTGGTATTCTTATTTTTTGTTTAGCAGTGGTCATATTCAGTTATATCTATATTTTTTATCCACCGAAAGTAGAGATTAAACGAATCGGTATCCTGCTTTATCAAGAAACTCCTACTACATTGAGTTTTGTAAAAGGATTAACCACTAGTTTGGCAAATCAAGGATATTATCAAGGTACGAACTTAATAATCCATATTGAAAATACCGGGAATTCCCAAGGAGCCGCCGCATTGATATTAAAAAAATTAAAACGCCGGCAAACGGATTTGTTAATTACCACCGGTAAAGATTTAACAGTAATTGCGGCCCATTCGAACGGCACCAGCCCAATTATTTTTGCTTTAATTTCCGATCCAATCAGGGATGAAACCATCAAGACATTAATTAAACGGGAAAAGAATGTAACCGGAGTTTCGTATTTCACCCCCTATGATCGAACTATTGAGTTGAGTAAACGAGTTATTCCTCATTTAAAAAAACTTGCTGTTTTACTTCCTGAAAAATATTCCTGGCCGGATTCGGATAAATTAAAAGCAGCTACGATTGCTGCCGGTATCGATTGTTCATTTTGTCCGAAACCCTTTGCCGAAATTCCCGATACCGTTATTCAACTGTATAATAAAACCGATGCCATCTATCTTCCCAATGAAGTTCAATTAATCATGCAACGCGATCTAATCCAAAAAGCGTTAAAAACGGCTCAATTACCAGCAATCAGCAATAATTTGAGTTTTCAATATTGTTCGGTTCTGACTTACTTTCCGGAACCGTTAACTATCGGTCAAATTGCCGGTCAAATGGCCGTGGAAATATTTCACGGCGCCAATATCAATTATATGCCGGTGGAGTTATCAAGTTATTTTAAGTTGATCATAAATTTACGGTTGCTACGGCAACTGAATTTTATAGTCAACGAGGATGTATTAAGTTATGCCAATGAAATTATCCAATAGACAATTTAACTTGCAGCAACAATTAACATTCTATCCTCTACTTTGGCTAGCGCTCGGCTTCATGTTAACCTTTTTTTGGATGGCTGTTTTGATTCAGAATTATCTTGATCGATATTTATTGACACAGGTTGTTTCTTACACCCAACAAATTACCCAAAGTATTCTTTCCATTATTGACCGGGATCAAGAAACGATTTCCGCATTTTTGCTATCCGATATAATTCAAGATTTGGAACGTCCCGCGAAAATTTCAATTGCCATTGAAAGGTTGCTTAGTCAAAATAAAAACTTTCTGGAAGGTTATATCATTAATTTACAAGGAAAGACGTTGGTTGGGGTCTCGCGATTAAAAACTTTTTATGGTGAGTTGCCTGATTTCCGGGAACAAAAAATATTTTGGGAAGCGATTCAAGACCGGGTTGGAGTTTCCGGCTGGGAGAACCTTACTGAAGATTATCGTCCATATTGGTATATGGCCGTGCCAATTGAAAAATATCCTGGAAAAGTAATCGGAGTCTTGATTGTTACCATTGACTTGAGGCGGGTTGAGGATATAATATTAACTTCCGAGGGAGCTAAATATGGAAATCCAGTACTGATTGATCATCGGGGTACTGTTCTGGTCGACCTGGATCGATCCAAATTAGGCAGCCGGTGGAAAAATAATCAGATTATTCGTAAAGTTTTGCAAGGGGCAATTGGTACGGCCTCTTATAACGATGAAAATGGCAGACATGTAATTGCGGCTTATCAGCCCTTGACTCCTTATGGATGGGGTCTTATTGTCCAAGTTTCGCCGGAGCAAACTATTTATATGATACGAAATAAAGTGATCTTGTTTTTTGGGATAATGACCCTGGTGATGTTCTTGATTACCGGCTTATTAACTTATATGGCGGTCCAAAGGGTCATTAAACCCATTAAAGAATTAACTCAAGCCACCCGGAGGTTCGGTCAAGAACAGGTTATCGAATATAAACCGATTGAAGGCGGAGATGAGATTGCCCAATTATCAGCCGCATTTTATTCAATGACGACAAGTTTTCGGGACTTTGAGAAACAGAGGGCTCAATATATTTCAATGATTGCTCATGACTTGCGTAATCCCTTAACAGCAATTAAAAGTTTTTTGCTGGAACTATCCGGAAATGAAAATCGAGGAACCGAAGTTGTTAAAATCGAGAACCTTGATGTAATGAAACAGAAAATGGAACAGGTTTACCGGATGATTAATGATTTATTGGAGTTTTCAAGGTTGGATTTGGGGCAAGTCAGTTTTATTTCCGAGAATGTGAGTGTCCGGTTTTTGTGCCAGGATGTGATTGCCGGATATCGCCACCAATCTTCCAAATTTATCTTGAAACCTTTTTCAGAGATGATTTGCGTTTGGGCGGACCCCATTCGTTTACAGCAAGTATTGCAAAATATTCTCGATAATAGCCTGAAATATACTCCTAGTAAAAATATGGTGATTATCGATTGTGAAACGGATTTGGACTATGTGCAAATATCGATATCGGACACCGGGAACGGTATTCCGCCGGAGTTGATTCCCGGTCTGTTTACCCCGTTTCAAATCAATCCGTTTCAAAAAGTAGGTAGTTTTGGTTTGGGTTTAGCAATTGCTAAAAAGCTAACGGCCGGAATGAACGGAGAAATTATTATTAAACCAAGTCCAGGTAATGGGGCAATCTTTATTATTTCTTTACCTAACTCGCATCCGGATCCAAATTTCTAAGGTCTTCAAGGGAATGCTATTATGTGTAGATGATTCGACGTGGCTGGTCCTTTCGGTTACAATCGGATTACGAATTTTTTTTATCGGAGAATAATTTGTACCATATAAAAATTATTTTATCCTTATATAAGGGACCTAATTTGTGGACTATTTGAATTACTTTATTTTTGTATATAAGGCCAAGTACAAAGAGAGCGCCGACAATTCCGGAAACAATTGCCACCGGTAAGTAATTTCTTGCTTGAATATGCGCTCCCACGAAAGAAGCGACCAGTATAAATGGAAATCTGGCAATAATAAAGATAATAAAAAAGGGAACCGGTTTGATAGGGGTCAACCCCGCCAGATATATCAGAATGTCTTTGGGAACACCCGGGATTAAAAATAGAATGAACATCGTAATTTCCGATTTAGGATTATTGATTAGGAAATTGAATCGTTCCAGTTTGTTGTCCGGCACTAAATCCTTCACCAGCCGGAACCCGATCAGACGCGCAATATAAAAAGCAATCACCGCGCCTATTAAAATTCCCGTAGTTGAATAGATAGTACCGAATAGGGTTCCATAAACATAACCGCCGGCAATCTGAACAAATTCTCCTGGAATCGCTGAAACTACCACTTGAAGCACTTGAAAAAAAATGAATACCAATATACTGACGGATTGGTAAGAAGCCAAAAAATCCCGGAAACGGTCCGGTTTTCGGATGATGTTTAAAATTCCGGGACCGTATTTTACAGAGAAAAAGGCAACCAGCGCGATGAACAAAACCAATAATAACAAATGGATTCCTAATTGCGCTTTTTGTTTCTTCATCCCGGAAACAACCTCCTGTGATTGGCAAAAAAACAGCGTGGTCTGACAAGATATATAAAATTGTGTGAATCGAGTTAGAATCAGGCCGTTTTTTTGACCGGTAAAAACCGCTGCCGGATTAACCGGATCGCTATTTGCAATTCATCCATTTTTAACAACCAGGCTACAACCAAATAAATAATGCTGCCGATAACAAGTCCCGTAAGGATAATCAGTGCCGCCCCCAGGTGTCCGTGTTGCTTAAGAAACGAAGCGGATAATAACATTATGGCTTGAATAACTCCGCCCATCACCAGGGAAGCGACGGTTGATTTCAAGAAAGATTGTCCGATATTGCGCCCTCTGATGCCGCCGATTTTACGCCTTAAAACTTCCATTAACAATATCATATTAATTAATCCCATGATGGTAAAGGAAAGCGCGAACCCTTTCACTCCAAGCGCTGTATAGTGAAGGAAGAACCAGTTAAAAAAGATACTGGCCCCTACTGCTATAAAACTAACGATGACCGGGGTTCTAGTATCTTGCAGCGAATAAAAGGCTCTGGGCAACATTAGAATCGCCGCGTGCGCGAAAATCGCCAGGCTATAAAATAATAACGCATCCGATGTTAAAATAGTGTCGTGGTGGGTAAATTTCATTCGTTCAAAAAGCAACATCACGATCGGTTCCCGTAATATGATTAATCCAATCCCGGCGGGTATCATAATGAAGAAGATGGACCGTAACGAAAAGGAAAGAGTATCTTTATACGCATTCATTTTTTTCTCGGTCACCAGGCTTGAAAGTAAAGGAAAGAATGCCGTCGATACACCGGCGGCGAAAATCCCGATCGGTAATTGCACTAAACGGCTGGCAAAACGGATTGCGGTAATTCCTCCTTCCGGTAGTTTCGAAGCCATGGCAATAGTAGCCCAGATATTTACCTGATCGGCTGAAAGTCCGATTAAAGCCGGGATCCATAAAAAGAACATTCGTTTAAAACCCGGATTGGTTATATCAATATACCCAAACCGGTAATATTGACCGCCGGTTTTACTTAAAATAATAAATTGTGTTAGAAAATTGCCCATAGCCCCGGCCACAACTCCGATAGCCATTCCTTTAATCCCAAAACGCGACCCTAATAAAGCAGCCCCTAAGATAATCCCAATATTGTATATGTTAGGGCCAAACGCCGGTATTAGAAAACGGCGGTAGGAATTTAAG
>JBJKPO010000164.1:0-1793 GCA_046706235.1 Bacillota bacterium
TCGCCATGCTGCCTTGAGTAATCAACTCCGTGGCATGGGGCCCCACGATATGCACTCCCAGGATCTCTCCGGCATTCCCGGCTATCATTTTAATAAAACCTTCCCAATTACCTTCCGCCAGCGATTTTCCATTCGCCTTTAACGGAAACCGGCTTATTTTAACCCGATAACCCCGGCTCACCGCCTCATCCTCGGTAAGTCCGACGGAGGCTGTCTCGGGGAAGGTATAAATACATTGCGGTACAGCCCGGTAATCCATTGTACGCTCATGACCCATGATGTTTTCAGCGGCTACAATACCTTCCATCGCAGCCACATGGGCCAGCATATACTTGCCGTTGACATCACCGACGGCATATATTCCGGCAATATTAGTGCGAAGCCGTTCATCCGTGACGATGATACCCCGGTCGTGCCGGATGCCGATTTTATCCAAATCCGGTTGATGGGCATTAGAACAGCGGCCTGCCGCCATTAAAATTAACGCAGCGTTCACATCATGCGAAACTCCGTCCAAACGATAGCTTACCCCATTCCTTCGCAGGGTTTCCACCCGTACTCCGGTAATCATCGCGATCCCTTGGCGCCTAAGAATTTCAGTCAATGACGCTGAAATTTCCTTATCCATCATCGGTGTGATTCGATCCAGCAATTCAATCACCGTGGCACGGCAGCCCAGATTTTGAAATAAAGCCGCCATTTCAATCCCGATCACACCACCGCCAATAATGGCGATGGACTCTGGTAAACGCTCCAGCGAAAAAACCTCGTCGCTCATTATTACATTTGACTCTCCGGCCACTGGGATCGGTAATTTAACAGGTACGGAACCAACCGCGATAATCAGATTCCGTGCCTCAATAAGTTCTCCATTCACCAAAACGGTCCTCGGAGAGATTAATCCGGCATTACCATTGAGTATATCAATCCCGTTCGATTTCATCAGCCGCTGAAGCCCGTTTGCATGCATTTTAATTACCTGATCCTTATAGGCCATCATTTTGCCGAAATCCAACTCCGGCATTGAAACCCGAATGCCGAACCGTTCCGCTTTTTTAATGGAGGCCAATAGCTTCGCGGTATGCAGCAAAGTTTTGGCGGGAATGCAGCCCCGGTTGAGGCATGTTCCACCCAGTTTGTCTCTTTCAATTAACGCAACCTTGGCCCCCAGTTGGGCCGCCCGAATCGCGGCTACATAACCGCCGGGCCCGCCGCCGATAATGACGATATCGTACAAATAATACCTCCCGTGTATTAAAAACAGTGTGAAAAACTTAATTTTAATCTGTTCACACCGCATTTTATAACCATAGATTATCCAAAAAGTCGCCTTTTCCTTTATTTTAGTATATTTATTTTTAGTGATTACCAAGAAACCGATTCTACAGATACTTCTTTGGGGAAATTTGAATCTTGACACTTTCCGAAACTCATGTTACATTTATTCCAGAATTTTAAAAAAAATTTGCTAAAAGAAGGGATATTAATGAGCCGTTACTGCTTAATTTCTGGGGTAGTTGCGTTTTTCTTGTTATTTTTTGTAATTAATTTCCATGTGGAGGCAGCCAAAACGATGACTCAAACCAAAAATCCGCAAGTTGTTATTCAAACCTCGCTGGGCCAAATCCAACTGGAACTATTCGCCGATAAAGCTCCCATTACGGTTAAAAATTTTCTCCATTATGTCGATACTAATTTTTACACCAGTACTTTGTTTCACCGGGTGATTCCCGATTTTATGATTCAAGGAGGCGGCTTTACGAAAGGAATGCGCCAAAAACCAACCGATCCTC
>JBJKPO010000165.1:0-22062 GCA_046706235.1 Bacillota bacterium
GGCCGGGGCCGATGCCGTCATCTTTCCCAATTTCGGCGGCCGGTTCTCATTCAGCCGGGAAGAATGTAAACAGATTGCCGCAGGATCTTCCGTGATGATGGGCTCGTTGCAACCAATCTTTCCCGCCCCCGGCGGTGGAATGAGCTTGCAACGGATCCCGGAGATGCTGGAAGTATACGGGCGCGAGGTGATATTTTTAATCGGCGGCGGGCTTCATCAGCATGGCCCTGATCTAGTCGAGAATTGCCGGTATTTTAAAAGGATGGTGACTAATATTTAGATAAAATATACCAATTGTTTTATTTTAGATAAAATTATTGAACGAGTTGAGGGTGACGAAGCAGAGATGGCAAATCTTCTTAACCCACATATTGAAATTCCTAGTGGCTTTTTAATGGCGAGGATTGACTAATCTTTTGTTGTTCAGTAAAAACCGGAAGGATAATGGAAAGCCAGATACTTCCCAAAAGCAACGCATAATCCTGCTAGTAAAACATACAAAAATCCATATAAAACTATTAAAGATCCATCTGAATAATATTTTTTTAAAAAGATTGTATTATTCATGTAACTAGGATATAATAAAAGCAGATGGACTCGAGTCCTAATAAAAATTATTTTAGTTACGTGAATAAATTATTAATATAGTAAGATAAAGGTAATATGAAAGAGATTCTTTTTATATCCAAAACTTTTCTTAGCCAAGATAACCATTCAAATATATAATACATAAGGTGTTGGATATTTTGTATTATGGACTCGAGACCAAAACAAATGAAATAGTAATAGCATAATATAAAATTACAATCCTCCCTTACATATAGAGCACCTAAGGGAGAGGGGGCGGCCGGACAAACCCTCTTCCAAAGGAATGCTCTAGCAAATCAAAGAGATTCTCGGTAAATAGCTGATAATATCATATTGAGATATATAAACCACTCACTTGATAAAATTAGTCTAGTAATACCAATTTTTTAGAAAGGAGGCCTTTTATAAATTCAAAGTTGGTTTGTTAATATAGAAATTCACGATAAATAAACACACAATACGTAAAGAAGAGATAATGAAAGACTTAACATTAAAAGATTTATGCGATTGTCATTTTAGATTAAGTAAGAATAAAAGTTAAACAGTAAAATTTTATTGTAAAATATTTAGAAGGAGGACAGAATAGCTATGCAAATATCATCAAAATTTTTGATCATTTGTTTAGTATTTATAGTGCTTCTCAGTATTTGTATTTTTTCGAACAGTTTTATCTATGGTTCCTCATATGCCGATAACTATAATCCGGGTGCGCCCTGGGAATTACAATGGTCGGACGAATTTAACGGAACCAACCTGGACCTTTCCAAATGGCAATATGAAGTCAAAGCCGATTTTGGAACTGGAGAACTGGAATACTGCACCGACAGACCTCAGAATGTTTTTATAAGCAACGGAATCTTAAATATTCAAGCTCAACGGGAGAATTACAGCGGCAAATCCTTCACCTCGGGACGGATTAAAACTCAAGGCAGGTTCGCTCCCCGTTATGGAAAAATAGCCGCGAAAATGAAACTGCCTTATGGTTACGGAATGTGGCCCGCTTTCTGGATGTTGGGAAACAATTTTCCGACCAAGGGTTGGCCTAAATGTGGCGAATTGGATATTATGGAAATGTGCGGCGGCAACGGCGCCACCGGAGATAATACCGTTGTTTCAAGCTTTCACTGGTATGTAACATCTCCCTCTTATACCGGCCAAGGCGATTCCGGAAGCTCGTATACCTTCAGCCAGCGACTGGCCGATGACTGGCATGTTTATGAAATGAACTGGACTCCGACTACAATTACCTTTTTGTTTGACGGTGTTCAGGTTCATTCCATGAATATCGGCGACCCCAGCGGCTCAAACTGTTTCAATTTTCCATTCTTCATTATTCTCAATCTGGCGGTTGGCGGCAATTTTTGGAATCCTGCCATTACCAACCCTTCACAGGTCACGGCCTCCTTCCCCCAAAGTTTACAGGTGGATTGGGTAAGAGTGTATAACGATTCCAGCTTGAATCTACCGGCATCGCCTTCCGCAACCCAAAACCTGGCCGTCTATACCGAAACCCATACCGGAGTTGACGCTACCGCCCGCGGCGCTCAATTATTCATTTGGGAAAATACTTGTACAAGGACGACGGTAGCACCCGGCACTGGAGGCGAAGGAAGCGAATGCATGCAGTTAACTATTAACGGGGGCTGGATGGGACTAGGTTGGGCCGGTCCGGCTTTGGGAGATAACTTAACCAATTATCGGAATTCATATCTCTGCTTTAAGATTAAAACCACGGCAACTTGCGGTTTTCACGTAGGTATTGAATGCGGTGGTATTGCAAAAAATGTGCTCTTGTCCTCTGCTTATGGATATGCCAATGATGGTCAATGGCACAATATTCGAATCCCAATGGCTGATTTGGCCGGTCTTGATTTTAACATGGTGACTCATTACTTCATGCTCTGGAATGATCAAGGCACAACCGCCGGAGATGTGGTATATCTGGATGATATTTACTGGACAACCAACAGTGATACATATATGATACCGGTTGTATCCGGCGGACAAGAAATAGTAATCAATAGTGAAACCCATACCGGTTACAATGTGCTAACTAACGGCGCCAATCTGGATCCATGGGAAGGCACGGTTACCATTGTTAATGATGCTTCCGCCGCTCACGAGGGTTCGACAGGCTGGAAAGTTACGGTTGTAAACGGTGGATGGTTCGGATGGGGTGTTTCTACCAAGGCCAGAGATCTTTCGGCGTTTACAAACAGTACCATCAAGTTTGATATCAAGTCGACCGCTTCATCCCAGATCAGAGTCAGTATGCAATCGGCTAATATGAATGATTGTTATTACAATCTCAGCAAATTTGGCTATGTCAACGACGGGCAATGGCATACTATCTCGATTCCATGCAACCAATGCTATGGTATTGACTTCTCGCAGGTACAACAGTATCTAATGTTTTTATTTGATGGCGCGGTCACCGCCGGTGATGTATTTTACATTGATAATGTTTATTATACAGCCGGTTCCGGTCCAACTACTCCGGTACCGACCCCAACCAGTCCTTCGGCAACGGCTACCCCGACTCCGACCAGTCCCCCGGCCACTGCAACTCCGACCTCAATACCGGGAGGAACCGTGATATTCTCCGACGGATTTGAAAGCAACAATTTTACCGCCAGCGGTTGGACTAATAGCGGCTGCACCATTACTACTTCCTATAAATATGCCGGGGCCTATTCCGCCAATTTTAATTCAAGCGATTCGCTGACCAAGGCTTTCAGCACAGTTGGTTATACGAATATTCAAGTGCAATATGCCAGGTATACCCGTAATTGCGAGACGAACGACTACTTTATCGCCGAATGGTACAATGGCAGTGCCTGGACCACCATGGAATCTCAGGCGGGTAATTCGAACTGGGCGGTAAATACTTGGGACCTTCCGGCCGGTGCCGCCAATAATGCCAATTTCCAAATAAGGTTCAGAACCAGCCATAATGGTTCAAGCGATTATGCTTATCTGGATGAGGTGAAGATCCTTGGTGCCGGTGTAGGACCGACCGCAACGCCAACGCCAACTTTTGGACCGACCATTACACCGACTCTAACTCCAGCACCAACCGTTACACCGATACCGACTCCGGGAGGAGGCGAAGTTATAGCAATTATATCCTCAGCAACAGCGTCAACGGCGGTTCAGCCGGCTGGTTATTCCTGTGACGGAAATAGCGCCGGAACCAGATGGGAAAGCGCCTCTTCGGATCCGCAATGGATTTACTGGGACTTCGGCAGCAACAAGAATTTATCAAAAATAGTTATTGATTGGGAAGTAGCCAGCGCCGCCAATTATACCATTCAGGGTTCAACCAATGCCTCTAATTGGACGACCCTGGCGACTGTGACCAATTCAAGCCATACCAATCACAATATAATTACCACAACTATCAGCGGTTTATACCGGTATATAAGAATGTATGGCACAGCACGGACAACCGGCTATGCTTACTCTATTTGGGAAACAACTATATATGTATGGAACGGCGCTACTCCTACCCCAACGACGGCACCTACAGCTACACCGTCCCCTACTCCGGCGCCAACCGTAACTCCGACTTCGGGACCGACGGCCACTCCAACTCCCGGAGAAAGTGAAGCTATCGCGACCATATTATCGACGGCCGCATCAACAGCGGTAAAATCAGCCGGTTATTCTTGTGACGGAAATAGCGCCGGAACCAGATGGGAAAGCGCCACTTCGGACCCGCAGTGGATTTATTGGGACCTTGGCAACAATAAGAGTTTATCGAAAATCGTCATTGACTGGGAAGTAGCCAGCGCCGCCAATTATACCATTCAGGGTTCAACCGATGCCTCTAATTGGACGACCCTGGCGACTGAAACCAATTCAAGCCATACTAATCACAACATAATTACTACAACTATCAACGGTTCGTACCGGTATGTAAGAATGTATGGCACCTCACGGACCACTAGTTATGCTTACTCAATTTGGGAAACCTATATCTATATTTTGCAGTAACGGGACTTTTTAAAACAAGAAGGCAAGGGAGACTAAGAGTTAGGTTTCATAGTGAAGTCTTTGGTTTTTTAATTTGAAATGATACTTGTATTACGATATATCCCGGTTGGATGTAAGTCATCACCGGGATATATCGTATTTGTTATCAAAATATAAAAAGGACATTAACGATTCTATTTCATGTTTCATGCAATTTATTGATAAATGATTTAAATCCTTGGAATGTGTCGAAAAATTTCATTATATTGTTTTTGATTAAAATGACGATAAATATATGGTAAACATTTAATGATGAAAAGGAAATTTTCATGAATCCGGATTTGAGCCTTAACGATCGTCTTTTTAAACTTATCAAAGCCTTTGAAATCGATAATTTTGCCATTGATACGATCCAAATCGCTTTTGACAACCGGATTGGCATCCGGGCTCGTCATAATACCGCCGTTAATTATAATACCAAGGAACCTAAAAAAGTATATTATGTTGAAGGCAACCACTATCAGATGGGTTATCTCCTGGGATTATTGGCGGAACCAGACATTGAACGCATGGCGGTGGATTTTGTAGAAAACGTGGTGCTTGCGTTTATCAATAACGATACCACTCCCCGGTTTCCAATTTTGCATAAAATGTTGGGCGAAGTTTTGGAACACATTATCGAAAGGCTTTCCAAAAATATGGACGCCTATATTCCACAGGATTTCGATAATGAAATGAATGGTATTATTGAAGGATGCGTAAAAGCCAATCCGAGGACCCAGGTTAACCGGCGGCATTTGGAAATTTTAAATACCGGAGTCGATATCCTCTGTTCCCTGATTTACACCGGAGATTTTTTGGCAAAGAGACTCCCGGACTTAGAACCTTATGAGTTCAGGCTTCCAGCCATGTGCAACGGTTTTGCCGTATTTGGGGCCGCCGCCGCCGGTGGCCATTATCTGGGACGCGACTTCATGTTTCCCACCGCCGACGTGTTTCAGGATACCGCTTGCATGATTATTCATAACCCAATCGAGGCCGCCGGTCAAATAGCTTTGCCGACGGTAAGCGTAACTTCACCGGGTATGATCGGTAGCGTCACCGCCATGAATATAAACGGAGTCGGCGCCGGTGTTGATATTTCACCGGCCGGAAATTGCTCCCCGGATAATATCGGCGTCAATTCATTGTTAATGACACGTTGTATTATCCAATACGGCTGTAGCGCTGAATATGCCGTTAACATAATGACTAATTTACCACGGGGTGTTTCCTGGAATTATATAATCGCCGATGGTTTGAATGACCGCGCTTGTGTTGTTGAAGCAGGCTCTTCCATGGTCACTCCTGACTTTTTAGCTTACCCACCTGAAGAATTAATCGAACAAAAGTTACTTCCGGACCAGAAATTTATTGATAGCCATAAATCGGCGGAATTCAAAGCCGGTCTAATGGTTCGCTGGAACGATTATCAATATCCGAAGGACTATTTAAAATTTAACCCCCAGTTATGGGAGTTTTATAATAAAGGCCATTCCCGGTCCGAATCAAAAAACTTATATCCCGACGCTTTTTCTGAAAAAGGCTTCATCAACCGGGAGCCTGGCGAACAAAACTGTCCGGCCGCCTATTACTTTGCCCCGCAACGGGAAACCAGGAATGATCTGGTGCTGGTCAGCAATCATTTCATCATACCGGAGATGCGCCTTTTTGCCATGAACCGTTGGGCAACCTTTATCGCCACTATGAAAGCCGATGATATTCAGTGGCGCTATGACCAATTAAACCATGAAATCATGGAGGCCATCGCCGCCAAGGGTTTGATCGACTATGAAACCGCCAAACAATTGATTGATTTTTTGGCGCCGTACGGCAAATTTCCGGAATACTACAGCAATAATCCCCGCAGTGACGATGGGGAAGCGATCCGTATTCAAGGAAGCGTCTCATTATGCGATTTGAAAAAAAAGACCATCGAAAGCCATTTCGGTTATTATTGCGACGAGTGGATTAAAATGACTTTACCGAATTATATATTTAATTTAACCACTTAATCCACGGCTTAATCTCCGAAAACAGCCTGATTGGATCCCGGCAAACATTGATTCCATTTGTTAATCATTCCCTTTCTACCCGCGCCGTGGCTGAGATTTTGATTCCGCCGCGGGCTTTTTGAATTATCGCCACTGTACACCAGTATGGGTGACAGTTATCAAACACATCTTGCGCAATTTTCGCGGCCAGCGCTTCGCAAAATATCCCTTCCTCCCTGAAGCTCCAAAGATAAAGTTTCAAACTCTTGCTTTCCAGGCAATATTGGTCGGGGGCAAATTCGATTTTGACCGTTTCCCAGTCCGGCTGACCGGTCACCGGGCAAAGACTGGTGACTTCATCACTCTCCAAAACCACTGCTTCCACTCCAGGCGGTTTCGGAAAAACCTCCAATTTCCGGGAGGGCTGCCGGACGTTTTGGCCCAACGCCTTAAAATCATACTGATTCATGAATGTGTTCCCATCCTGAATGGATTATAATTAACTCCGGTATCATAAGTGTCGATACCTTCACGCCGTTTCAGCCAGCCCACCACCAGATAAGTTAAGGGAGTGGCGATAATTTCGTAGCTAACCTTCCATACGTATTGCGCCAATATCATCCCGGCCAACACCGGCATGGAGAATATCCCGACAAAAGCCATGGTGATAAAGATTAACGTATCAAAAGCCTGGCCCACCAAGGTTGAACTGATGGTCCTAATCCAAAGCAACCGGCCCCGGCAAAACAGTTTTAATCTTGACATCACCAATGAATTAGAAAACTCGCCAAATAAATAGGCTGTCAAGGAGGCGATTACCAGCCGGGGGGTAAATCCCAAAACGGTTTGAAACGCCGCTTGATCTTTCCAAAAGCCGGGGTACGGCAGATATAATGTAACCGTAAAAGTGAGCGCCATCAGTAGATTAGCCAGAAATCCACCCCAGATCACCAGGCGCGTTCGGTGATATCCGTATACCTCGGTTAATACATCACCGAAAATATACGTAATCGGAAATAGAATGACCGCCGCCGGGAGAATAAACCCAAAGACTATAATAATCTTTCCGGCAATGATATTGGAGATCAAAAGACAAGCAACGAATAAACAAGTAATCATGAGATACAACGGGGAAAAATCACGAGTGGACGGTTGTTTGGACATAGTTAATTCCTCCAGTTTTGTTATGGCGGGTAGCTGTAACCGCCGGCAAAATGCTAATCACATTATATAACAAATTCTCAATCTTGAATACGGTAATTGGGAAAAACTATTTACATATTTCGAAAACTGGAGTATATTTAATTGGAAAGTAGAATATTGTAGCATAGCTATAATTTAAAACGATCCTTAAAAGCTTGCTAAAAAACAAACTGTTAAAGGATAATTATATATGTTGCTAGGGGTGCCGTAACGGCTGAGAGAGTGCGGCGTGTGAGTTACATGTCGATGCATTCAACCCTTCAAACCTGATTTGGGTAATTCCAACGTAGGGAAGCAGAAAGATTTAAGCTTACCCGCGGGTGAGCTTATTTATTTATATCAATAGAGGTGTTACTGATGAACGATCCGTTTTTAATTGCCGGAGTTGAAATTAAAAGCCGGTTATTTATTGGAACCGGGAAATTTACCTCCTACCATTTAATTCCCAAGGTTATCGAGGAATCGGGAACTCAGGTGGTGACAGTAGCCTTACGCCGGGTAGATTTTGATACACCTGGTGAAAATATGCTTGATTATTTGCCTCCGGGGATAGTTATAATGCCTAACACCTCCGGCGCGCGCAATGCCGAAGAAGCGGTCCGGATCGCTCGGATCGCCCGGCGGTCCGGTTGCGGCAACTGGGTGAAGATAGAGGTGATTCAAGATCAAAAATACTTACTCCCCGATAATTTTGAAACGATAAAAGCCACCAAAATTTTAACCAAAGAGGGCTTTACCGTTTTACCGTATATGAGTCCCGATTTGGCGGCAGCTAAACGACTGGTGGACGCGGGGGCTGCGGCGGTCATGCCGCTCGGAGCGCCGATAGGAACTAATCGTGGTCTAAGAACCAAGGAATTGATTCAGATTTTAATCTCTGAAATCCGGTCGCCCATTATTGTGGATGCCGGGATCGGTAAACCCTCGGAGGCCGCCGCGGCCATGGAAATGGGAGCAGCCGCCGTCTTAGTAAATACCGCTGTTGCTACCGCCCAAGATCCGGTTGTAATGGCTAAAGCATTTGGTTTGGCGGTTATCTCCGGCCGGATAGCTTATCTGGCGGGACCGGGTGCGAGCCGTCAATATGCTGAAGCATCCTCGCCCTTGACCAACTTTTTAAGAAACCAGACGGAGACTGAAGAAAATGTCGTTTTATGAGTACTTAACTAATAATGAAACACAAACCGGTTTGAATGATACCTCTTTTACCGGTTCGTCCCAACTAATCAGGTTATTAGCAAAAACGGGGTTAACTCCGCATGATTTTCAGGATTTGTTATCACCACAGACTGCGGTATATTTAGAGGAAATGGCCCGGGCGGCCAGGGAATTATCCATTCGCCATTTCGGCCGGACTATTTTGTTATACGCGCCGTTATACCTATCCAATTATTGTATTAATCATTGCGTTTACTGCGGATTTAGCGCGGATCATCACATCAGCCGCAACCGGCTTACCAAAACCGAAGTGGAACTGGAAGCAAAATCCCTTGCTAAAACCGGGTTAAAACATATTTTAATCCTAACCGGCGAATCGCGGCAACACTCTCCGGTATCCTATATCAAAGACTGCGTGATTATTCTAAAACAATATTTTCCTTCGATATCGATTGAGATATATCCCCTGACCACGGATGAATACCGGGAATTAGTCGATGCCGGAGTTGACGGAATAACGATTTATCAGGAAGTATATGATGAAACCGTTTATCATAAGCTTCATCCCCGCGGCCCGAAACATAATTACCGTTTCCGGCTTGAGGCTCCGGAACGAGCCGGTTTGGCCGGAATCCGCACCATCAATATCGGTGCTTTGCTGGGGTTGGCTGACTGGCGCAGGGAAGCTTTTTTAACAGGACTACATGCCTGGTATCTGCAAAACCGTTTTCCGGAAATCGAAATCAGTCTTTCCGTTCCACGAATCCGGCCTCAATATGGCGGTTATCAACCCGGTTTTCCGGTGACCGACCGGGATTTGGTCCAGATCATTCTGGCATTCCGATTATTTATACCCCGGGCCGGCATTACGCTTTCCACCAGGGAAAGCCGTTATTTGCGAGATCACCTGATCAATCTGGGCATTACTAAAATGTCGGCCGGATCTTCCACCGCGGTTGGCGGTTATACTGTAAACAAAGAAGAGATCGGGCAGTTTGAAATATCCGATAATCGTTCAGTTTCGGCGATATGGGAGGTAATAACAGATAAGGGTTATAAACCGATTTTCAAGGATTGGCATTGCTTAAAGGAGGATTTGGATGACCAAACTGTGGCGGATTATTGATGTTGAAAATAACCGGGTGACTGAAGGATTACGGGTGCTTGAAGACATGGCCCGGCTCGCTTGCGAAGAACCGGAAATAACCACTGAATTGAAAGCAATCCGTACTAAAGCGGCCGTCTTAACCAATCCGTTTCAGGCGCAAATGCTGGCCGAACGTGATTCGGAAAATGACCCGGGATTGGCAATATCCCAAACACTTGGCCAGGACGGTAAAAATGACCCAAGGGAAATGGTTCGGGCCAATTTTAAAAGAGTACAGGAAGGGTTGCGTTCACTGGAAGAACATCTTAAAATTCTAAATCACTACCAGACCGCCAAGGAATTTGAAATACTGCGATATCAAGTTTATCAACTGGAGAAACAGTTTATCTTACCGCCTGCCGTTTTCCGCCGGTTTCCGGTGACGGATTTTTATGCGATTACCGCCAGCGAGTATTCCCTGGGCAGGACCAATTGTGATGTGGTCCGGCAGCTCTTGGATGCGGATATTAAGTTGATTCAATACCGTGAAAAAGAGCTTCCCATGGCCCAAAAGTACCGGGAATGCTTGGAAATTCGGGAACTTACCGCATTACATGGAGCGGCGTTCATCGTTAACGACGACCTGCATCTGGCAATGGCCGTTGGCGCCGACGGCGTGCATTTGGGACAGGATGATCTCCCGGTTGAAGCCGCGCGTCAACTGCTCCCCGCCCACATGCTGATTGGACTATCAACCCATTCGCCCGAGCAAGCCTGTCGGGCTGTTCGGGCGGGAGTCGATTATATCGGAGTTGGACCGATATTTCGCACTTTTACCAAAAAAAACGTTTGTGACCCGGTGGGTTTGGAGTATCTCGACTATGTAACGGCAAACCTTGAGCTGCCGTTTGTAGCCATTGGCGGAATCAAGCAGCATAATATCGGCGAAATAGTCCGGCATGGCGCTCAGTGTATTGCCCTGGTCACCGAAATCGTGGGAGCGCCGGATATTGCCGCTAAAATTAACGACCTGCGGAATGAAATCAAACAAACAAGGGTGGGATTATAATGGCTTTTCAAACTCAAATGCAGGCGGCCCGGAATGGAATCATTACCCCGGCAATGAAACGGGTGGCCGGGAAAGAACAGACGGATGCCGAAAATCTTCGACAGTTAATCGCTGAAGGCCTGGCCATCATTCCGGCCAGCCGGAACCATCCCCGGCTTGACCCCGAGGGAATCGGCAAGGGATTACGGACTAAAATAAATGTAAATATCGGAGTATCGCGGGATTGTTGCGATTTTAACGCGGAACTGGAGAAAGTCCGGCAAGCCGTCGCCTTAAAAGCGGAAGCCATTATGGACTTAAGTTCTTTTGGAAAAACCCAGAGTTTTCGCCGGGCGATTGTTGATCAATGCCCCGTAATGATCGGCACGGTTCCGGTATACGATGCCGTCGATTTTTACGAACGGGAGTTGAAAGAGCTTACCGCTATGGACTTCCTGGAAATCGTCGCGGTACATGCCCGCGATGGAGTTGACTTTATGACCATTCATGCCGGAATAAACAAGGAAACCGCAGCCCGTTTTGAGAAGAACCACCGGGTAACCAATATTGTATCAAGAGGTGGCGCGCTATTATTCGCTTGGATGAAGTTAACCGGAAACGAGAATCCGTTTTATGAGTATTTCGATCGAGTCTTGGAGATTTGCGCCGAGTATGATGTGACCATCAGCTTGGGCGATGCCTGCCGCCCCGGCAGCATCGCCGACTCTACTGATAGCGTCCAGATTCAGGAACTGATAACTTTGGGAGAATTGACGAAACGGGCATGGGAACGCGGAGTCCAGGTGATGATTGAGGGGCCGGGCCATATGGCGTTACATGAGATTGCCGCCAATATGGTCCTGGAAAAGAAGCTCTGTCACGGCGCACCTTTTTATGTATTGGGGCCGCTGGTTACCGATGTGGCGCCGGGATACGACCATATTACCAGCGCCATCGGCGGAGCGGTGGCGGGAATGTCGGGGGCCGATATCCTCTGTTATGTAACTCCAGCGGAGCATTTACGTTTACCCACCATTGAGGATATGACTGAAGGAATTATCGCCACTAAAATTGCGGCTCATGCCGCTGACCTGGCCAAGGGAATTCCAGGGGCCAGAGAATGGGATCTACAAATGAGCCGGGCTCGCGCCGCGTTGGACTGGAAGAAAATGTTCGAACTGGCGCTCGATCCTGTAAAACCCCGTCGGTATCGTTCAGAATCCAGCCCGCTTGATTCCGATACCTGTTCGATGTGCGGAAAAATGTGCGCGGTAAGAAATGTCAATTCAATTTTACAGGGTGCAGATGTCGATTTATAATTACCTTTAATTTCCTGATGCCTTAGTGGGAGCATCTAAGAGGGAAGCAATGAAAATTATTGTTAACGGCAAAATAGAAAATATCACCGCCGGAATAAGTATCGGCGGCTATCTAGCTCAGCGCGGCATTAATCACAAAATAGTGATTGTGGAGCATAATTACACGCTTCCGGCCCGTGAAGATTGGGACCGGATTCTCTTAAACGAGAATGATAACCTGGAAGTCGTCAAGATGATTGGCGGGGGATGATTTTATAATAATTTGTGGAGGCAATTATATTGGAATCGGATCAGATGTTGCGTTATTCCCGGCAAATAATTCTTGACGGAATCGGATCCGAGGGCCAAGCACGGTTGGGGCAATCGAGAGTGCTTGTTGCCGGCGCCGGTGGGCTCGGTTCGCCCGTCCTTTATTACCTGGCGGCGGCCGGGGTGGGAACCATCGGTATCGCCGATTTTGACGTAGTGGGAATATCTAATTTGCATCGACAAATTCTTTATGGCACCGCTGATTTCGGTAAACCTAAAGCCAAAACCGCCGCTGAAAAATTATCCGCTCTTAACCCGGAAATTAACACCGAAATTTTCACCAAAAAAATCACCATTAATAATATATCAGACATCATTTCCGGTTTTGAGGTAATTGTGGACGCGGTCGACAATTTCCCCACCCGTTTTCTGATCAACGACTGTTGTTATTTTCTAAAAAGACCGGTAGTCGAGGGGGCGGTTATCGGTTATGAGGGAATATTGACCACGATTCGCCCCGGACTGTCTCCTTGTTACCGTTGTTTCTACCCGGAGCCGCCGGAAGCCGTCCCCAATTGTGCCGATATGGGAATTCTGGGAATGGTGGCCGGTACCATCGGCTCTTTGCAAGCGTTGGAAGTAGTAAAACTATTGTTGGGCATCGGCGCAACTTTATCGGGAAGAATTCTCAGTTTCGACGGCCTGAAATTAGAGTTCCGGGAAATTCCCTGGTCAAGACGGGTTAGTTGCCCCCTTTGCGGGGAGCACCCAAGTATTCACAATCCGGTTGAAACGAAGTGAATACCAGATAGAAGTCCTATTTATAATTGTTCAATAATATTTCTAATCTCGAAAAGACAGTTCATTACTCTATTTTGGATGTCTTCAACATTTCCAGGGCCGTTTTTCCCGGCGCCGGTTACCCACAAAGTTACATCACCGGTGATCTCATTCAAAGCCCTTAAATTTATCAAACCCCTCTCCTGATATCCATCGACCAGCATGGGATTAATAAATTCAACCACCGGATGGTCATCGGTATTCAATGGTTGATTCAGGGTGAAAGCGTCGACGGCCTCACCGGCCATTATGAAATTACTAAGGAAAATATAGGGGTTATCCAGGTTTGATTCCTGCAAATAATTAACCAGCAACGGATCCCGGTATTTTTTTTGCAAGGAATTAAAATCAATTGAAAATTTGCCGTTAGTTCCGATACATCCGACCACCGGCACGGAACCGCCGATCATCCCATACCATACGCTGGCTGACGGAAAGACGGCTTTAAAGGTCTTAATGATAATTTTCAATTCGTCCAGGGATAATTGATGCGCCGGCAGCCATTGACACATCAATCCTCCCGGCTGTAAATGCTTTTTGCACAAAGTGAAATATTCCCTGCTGAACAAGTTACCGGACCCGGAACTCATTGGGAACAATATATCGCCAATGATTACATCATATTTTTGTTTGGTTACACTGATATAATTACGGCCGTCATCAATGATAAAACGAATGTTGGGATTATTTAACACATGATTGTTTTCCCGGGCAAAATACCGGGCCGCCTGAATAACACCACCGGATATTTCCACGCAATCAACCGCCGCTAACTGATGTTCGCTAACACCCCGTAAGCTGATACCCGCACCTAATCCGATAACCAGAACGGTATGGGGGTTTGGATGCAAGAGTAACGGAATATGCCCCAGACGCCGGTGATCTTCCAGACCCATCATTGCCGAAGTGTTTTGAGAAAAAAGCCGGTTGGTGGTAAGAATCTTGATTTGCCGTGGTTTAAACTCCGTCACGCTGGTTATTCCGTATGCGTCTTCATGATAATACAGCAGTGAAAGTATTTGTTCGATAGGTTGTTTTGGATCAATAATATTGGTGGACATTCGCAGCTTATCCCATCGGGGAATCAAGACGGCGATAATCAATACCGCTATGAAAGAAGTCGTCATCAACGCCGGTTTCAGTTTTCGATTATGAAAAGAGACCAATCCCAAAAGAATCAACCCAATACCAATATTTAAAAAAGCCATTAACATAATACTTTTTTGAATACCCATCAAAACAATAAACACAAATCCGGCTAACAGGGATCCCAATGTGGCTCCAAGCGTATTCAACCCATTCATCAAACCAATACCGGATCCCAATTTTTGAAAATTGGTTGTCGTAATTTTGCTAACCAATGGAAAAGTTGTTCCAAACAGGCTGGTAGGGATTAATACCACTAAAAAAGCATATCCAAACCGGATTGCGACCGCCGTAACCCAGTAATTATTTCCGAACTGTGCGTATAACTTGGGCATGGACTGTAAAAAACTTGCAATATAGGGAAACCGGCTGATTAAAAACAGCGAAACCATTGAAAAGATCCCGATCAAAATCTCGGTCAAAGCTAACGGTGCCAATGGATTATTGCTTTTACCAATCCATTTGGCGCAAAAATAACTGCCGATCACGATTCCGGATAAAAATGCACTTAGTACGATTGTAAAATCATAAATACTATCCCGAAAAAAGAGGGTCAACACTTTAGTCCATAAAACCTCGTACGCCAGACTGGTAAAACCGGAAACAGCAAATACCGCCAGCGCGCCAACGATAATTTTTGAGGAATACGGCCGGACTTCAGCGCCGGATCCCAAGGATCCCTTTTGGGCCAATTTAGTCTTCCCAGGTTTAATTTCCCGCGTCTTGCCACCGGGGGCTTTATTTTTAGCATTCTTTCCCGTAAACTCCCGGTTAAACAGAAAAAGCAGACTACCGCAAATAAAATAGATAATAGCGGCCAGATAAACCGTATTTTTCATTCCCAGAAACCGAATCAGGAAAAAACCGGCCCCAAACGCTCCCATGACTCCACCGAGTGTATTCAAGGAATAAAGTTTTCCCGCTTCTTTGCCCACCGACCGGATATCTTGCCCGCAGATCCCGTTAAACAGCTTGATAAACCCCGGAAATGTTCCGCCCATTAAAAAAGTGGGCGGAATTAAAATCAAAAAAGACAATCCCAGTCGAATCATATTCCGTAAGTAATCAATATTATAAACATTTTGCGGAATATACTCGGTAAGCCGGGCAACGCCGTTAAAAATTACCGGAGATAAAAAACCATAAATTCCAGTTCCAATTAACACCCAAATAAGAACATTCCTTTGTTTGGAAACCCGGTCAACAGTTTTTCCAATAATCCAGCTTCCCAAAGCCAAGCCCAACATAAAACAAGCGGTTACGCTAGCAATTGCGTATACTGAGGCCCCAAAGACCAGGGTCAAATATCGTGACCAAACCAATTCATAAATCAGGCAACCCGCCCCGGAAAAGAAGCAGACTATGTATAATATCACTAAAGGAATTCGTGATATTAACGGTTTATTCATCGTAATCCCTTCTTTTAACAGATGTAATCCTTTATTCTGATATCTGAATCAGTTCTAAATTTTTTTCCGCTATCTATGAATTATTATCGGTAAAAAATAGATAATAACTTTATTAATTTATCGAATGGCGGGTGGTTTTTGTATGCTCCAGGGACATCAAACATGGTTATTTAATTCGAAACCGGTAATTAAAGGTTCTGCCGCTATCGGTGGTCCTTTTGAAGCTCAAGGGGCCTTGGCTGAAGATTTTGATATTCTCCATGGTGATATTTGGTTGGGCCAGGATAGTTTTGAAAAAGCGGAGCGAAAATTCCTGGAGCAGGCTTGCGAATTGGCGATTGCCCATGCGGAATTCCCCAAAACCGACGTTCAATTCTTTTTAGGCGGCGATTTAATGAACCAAATCACCAGTAGCTGTTTCACCGCACGGACATTGGGTACTCCATTTCTTGGTCTATATGGGGCTTGTTCCACTTCGATGGAAGGTCTGGCTATAGCCGCGCAATTGATTGACAGCGGTTTTGCCCGGAATGTTTTAACCGCCACCTCAAGTCACAATGCCGCCACCGAAAAACAATACCGTTATCCAACCGAATACGGCGCTCAAAAACCTCCCACCGCTCAATGGACCGTAACCGGAGCTGGGGCCGCCTTACTTACCCCGGAAGGGAACGGCCCGAAAGTTACTACCGCAACCATCGGACGAGTTGTGGACATGGGTTTATCCGATCCGTTTAATATGGGCGCGGCCATGGCGCCTGCGGCGGTTGATACTATAGAGGCTCACCTACGGGACTTAAATCGTTCGCCTGATTATTATGATATCATTGCCACCGGTGATTTAGGCCGGGTAGGCCACCAAATTGCCGCCAGTTTACTGGAGAAACATGGAATCATTATTCCGCAAAGCTACTTTACCGATTGCGGGATATTGATTTATAAAAAAGAACAACCGGTATTCGCGGGGGGGAGCGGTTGCGCTTGTTCCGCGATAGTTACCTACGGGCATTTTTTAAATCGGATGCGCCGGGGTGAATTAAAACGAATTTTAATTGTAGCCACCGGAGCATTATTATCACCGCTTTCCTATCAACAAAAAGAAAGCATACCATGTATTGCCCATGCGGTAACTATCGAAATGATATAAAATAGAAGGATAAATTTATTGATCGTTCACGCATGCGCTAACCGGCGCCCAAACGGGGTTGTAATCAGCCGTGTCGCTAGTTAATTTGATAATAGAAGTACCATCGACCGATGCGATAAAGATACTAGGTTTTTTAAATAGTTCCGGCTTGCCGGAACAAATAATTTTCAAGCCGGTCGTTGACCATTTCGGAGGACTTAAAGGATGTGGAAATTTAATTGAGTTAATTTGGTCGCTTTTCAAAGTATAAATTAATACTTGGCCATCATTTACATAGGTAAACTTAGATGAATCAGGGGCCCAGTCCGGGAAAGAAATTTCCGTGTAACCTCTATAAAATCCAAATATAATCTACTACAACAAGTATTACTATGTTGCATTAAATTGTCAACCTCAATCTACCTGGCAATATAACGGCGTTACTTCTTTTCTCTTTCTAAATTTTCACCGGTTTCCGGTTGAATGGCGGATTGATCGCTTTTAGGTTCGGAACCGCCGGTTGTTTTCCTGCCGCCGATAAATGCCCACAAGGCTATGATCATTAAAGCTAAATTAATATTGGTTATAATAGTTTTGCTGAATTTAATCTTAAAGACACCCTGAATGATCCCTAAAATAATAAAAGTAACCCCAATCCCGGCAACAATTAATCTTCGCTGCGTAATGGTAAGTTTCATCATTCCTCCAGAAGCTATTTTCTTTTTAACATCATTTCAATCTCAGCTTGATTATCATGATAGGAGACTTTCGCATCGACCTTGGGTATTTTAGGTTCCCAGAGATCGTCGGGAACGTCAAAATTTAAAATAACTGATTTTGCTTCGTTTAGTAAAGCATTATCCGGGAGACGATCAATCTTGGCGTCACCGTCAACCATTACATACCCATCTTTCCAAACCCAAGCCGTACATTGAATTTTCATTGCCAACCTCCAAAATTACTACTTTAAGGTCAAAAAATTATAGATAACTTAACGGATCAACCGGAACTCCCTCTTTACGTATTTCAAAATGAAGGTGTGGGCCGGTACTCAAACCGGTAGTGCCAACTTTACCAATTTCCTGGCCTTTGATTACTTTTTGCCCCACTTTGACTGATAACACCGAGCAATGCGCGTATACCGTCGAAAAACCGATGCCGTGATCGATGGTAATCATTTTTCCATATCCACCGTTCCGACCGCTGAAAATAACCACGCCCGTGTCGGCGGCCACAATAGTCCGGCCCATCGGAGACGTGATATCGATCCCGGTGTGAAATTTACGCCGCCTCAATATTGGGTGGACCCGCCATCCGAAATATTGAATTACGTCACCCGGAACCGGCCAGATATACTTTCCGGTGCCCAGTGAGGTCTTGCTTTGGTTTTGCATATGCCGGATTTGGCCTTCCATGTCTTTGGAAGTTTGTTCCATTTCATCAAGCGCTTTTTCCAGCGTCTTACGGTTATTTTGCAGAATGGCTAATTCTTTTTGTTTATTATCGCTTAAACTCAACTGCCGGATTTGTTCTCGTTTGTTTTGATTTTCAAGTCTTATGTATAATTTTTTCTGAGCGGCTAATTCTTGTTGTTTTTGAATGATTTCCTGTTTTTTTTGGAAAATCAAATCCTGCTCCGCTTGCAAATCTTTGATTACCCGTAAATCACCCCTGGTAAAACGGCCCACCATCTCAAACCGGGTTACAAACTCCGCGAAATTTTTAGCGGTAAATAAGATCTCCAGCGCGCTCTGATATCCATATTTATAGTAAGTGATCAGGCGTTCATCCAGAATGCTGCGATGCCCTCCGATTTGAATTTTAAGATGGTCCAGTTCGATTTGAGCATAATTAATTTGAGTCGTAATTGAAACCATCCGCTGTTCGGTAGTTGCCAATTTATTAGTTAAACTGGATAAATTTGAACTGATTCTTTCCAGATCCTCCTGAGTCTTAAGCAAAGCCCCCAGTACGGAGTTTTCCTTACGTTTGGTCTCTGATAATTTTTTCTTGGTTTGATCGATTTTGTCTTCAACATCATCTTGGGAAGCAATCAGACCGAAAGAAGTTGAAAACATAATGGATAATAATAATAAACAAAAAATGAACCTACGATTAAACATGATTTTTTATCTCCTTTGTTGCATCGTAGTCATATTATTTTTATTGTATATTTCGCTATCAACCCTATATAATTCCTGTTATATCTTAAAATTTTTCTTAGCGCAAGATTATGCCCGTTCTTGAACCGCTTGAATGATTTCCATGTCTTGCATCCCGATTTGAGTGTTACCGGCACGGGTATTCAGCCGGTTGTGGAGATCATTGTAAACGTTGATATACCGGTGGTCTTCTCCCGACCAATATCGTTTCCCGTTTATTAATATTTCACCCGTACCGTGATTTAAGGTAAACTCGGTTTCATCCCGATTAGTTAAAATTGTTTTAGCGGTGAAATCACCTTTGGAAGCAAGCCAATCGACCGTAATGTTTCCGGAAACGGTATTCAGCATCAATTGGACACCAGCTTTTAATTCAATCGCATATTCCGGGGAGCGTTCCCATTTTACAGCTTGGATTGCATAACTATCGAAATATTCATTATTTGATAGTACCAGCCGCAACACGCTCAAGGCGTTCGGCGCCCAATCGAGCCAGGGACCGCCCTGAGTTTGATCCAAAATCCATTTTTTTTCAGTATCCAAATTTTCACTGCTAATGAACCGGAAGCTTTTAATGGCGCCGAACCGTTCCTGTTCTTTGCAAAATTGTTGAACTTCGGGGAAAAATTTAAAATGATATGAAACCACCAATAAACCATGATATTGATTTACCGCGTCACAGAGTTCTTCCGCGCTTTTTTGATTATGGGTCATCGGTTTTTCGCTTAAAACCGCCTTCCCGGCTTGTAACGCGGCAATCGCCACGGTCCCGTGAACCGCATTCGGAGTGGCATTGACAACCACATCGATTCCTCTCATATTCACCGCTGTTTGATAATCGGTAAATAAGGCGTCATCCGGTAAATATGAATATTTTTCCCTAAGCTGGTTCCGGTTGAGATCACATACCGCCGCCAGTGAGAAATATGGTAACATCTCAATAGCATGAATATGTTCTTTCGCGATATCGGATGCCGCTCCAATAAGGCATACCCGGTATATTTTTTTCATTCCCATGTTTTATACCCTCTTTTAATCCGGTGATTTCCGGGTCAATCATTTTCCGAATTTAGGTATCGGGGAAGTTTAACCGGTTACTTTTTAGTTTTGGCATATGTTCCGGTTTTTTTGATGGACATAAACACATAATAACCATCAATTTCCCAAATCCTTACCCCGCCGAAAATCGCGGTTAACTTTTTTTGATACCATTCTTTTCGTTTGGTTACGAGGTACATCCGATCTTCAATACCGAGACGGTTGAATCCTTTCTCAATAAACCGCCTGGGTACTGAAAAATCCACGTGATACGGCGGGTTGCATAGAATAAGGGTAAAATCCTTTTCATTCAAACTTGTAAATCCATCACTTTCAATAATTTGAACATCCGGAACACCATTTAACCCGGCATTCTCCTGCGCCAGTTCAACTGCTCGGGGGTCGATATCCAACATCCACACATTTTGAGGGCCAATAATTTTGGCGGCCAAAATACCAACTACTCCGTAACCGCAACCCAGATCCAGCACCTTGTCGCTTTTCTCGAACTCCGCCACCGACAACATCGCCAACGTGCCCCGGTCAATACCCTTTGGCGAAAAAACGGTATCCGCGGTGTTGAATGACATGGAGACGTTCTTTATAACCGTGTTTATCAAATGGAAATCCTTTCGTTAAAACGGTTCAATCCTTTTGATAGGTTAGTTTAACCGGGATTCGCAACGCATAAATATCTTCATCAAGGGTAACCATTCTTTGGCTTACAATTGATTGTAGATCATTGACCGCCTGGTTATAAAAAAACGGGCCAATATGTTTTATAAAAAAATCCAACAGGAATTCGGCCGCTAAATCACCAATCTCCTCGCCGCGTTCCTCCCTGAAATAATGCTGGATAAGTTGAATGATTTGTGTTTTTTGTTCTTTGGTAATTTTGGTATACATGAGAAGGATCCTTTCCGGTATGGTAAATCATTCAATAAAAAAGACTAATATCCTTCATTGAAAATCGTATAAACTGTTATTTACGAGTGCTAAAAGCGGTGATAATTCGCACCGGTAATAAAGTTGCAATCGGTGTAAGGCCCGGGTACACGCCACATAAAGCAACTTGCGTTCCTTTTCTTGGCTGTATACCTCAATGCCGGCATCATAAACCAATACCGCGTCAAATTCTAAGCCTTTAGCGAGATAAACCGGGATTACCACCGTTCCCGCCGGAAATTCTTCGGTTTTGCATGTTACTTTTATCAGTTCCGTTTTATTCTTTAGCCCCTCATATACCGCCGTGGTTTCAAGGGCGGTCTTACATATCACCGCAATTGAACGCCATCCTTCTTGACGCAGTTTATGAATTTCATTGGCGACTTTACCGGCATGAGTATATCCTGGAATATTTACTTTAATCAGTTGTGGCCGGGGACCGGAACGCCGAATATGCTCCACCGTTTCCGCATTAGGAAGCAGTGCCCGGCAAAAAGCCTGAATTTCCTGGGTTGAACGATAGCTGCGGGTAAGCCGGACTATCAGACTGACATTGTTATCAACGGAGCCGGTTGTCTTTAATGATTTGCCGGTTTCGTTTATAGGGGCATTTAAAACCTCGATCACTTTTTCGGAACCGTTACCCGGAAGATCCGGATCAAACGATTGATCCGGAACGCGCAGGAGTGTCCCAACGCGTTTAGGAAAGATTTGCCTCAATATAGTTAAATGCATA
>JBJKPO010000166.1:0-9201 GCA_046706235.1 Bacillota bacterium
GGTGTGATGTCCGTTTATCGCAAGTAAGATCATGGCAGCCAAAATATAATTAAATTGCCCCATTACAGGCATCTGGGTCCCGGTATTGGGATCGATTACGTTGACAATCCCGAATCCCATCGTGACATCGACAAAATACCCGGCGATTTGGATTGCCTGAAATACCAGATTAACAACGAACCCCATGATAAGACCGATAAGTAATTCCTGAACTAAGGTAAATACAGCCATCAATACGGTAAATTTATTTAAATCCAGATCGCTTCGAATATAGGGGGCCGCCACCAGCGCCAGCGCAAATCCGAATAAAACCTTGACCCGGGCGGAAATAATCCGGCTTTGAAAAATCGGGGCCGACACCATTAACCCCGAAGCTCTGCAAAAACCTAATAATATCTGCGTAAATGAAAATCCAAACAAGGTATCAAAATTCAATTAATCTTCACCTGATGAATGTAAATTGATTTAAATTACCCAAGATCTTATCACAAAACGATACTAACGTATGTAACATCCACGGCCCGAAAATAACGATTGAAACCAACACCGCCACAATTTTGGGAATAAAAGTCAGTGTTTGTTCGTTAATCTGGGTTGTCGCCTGGAAGATGCTGATCACCAGTCCCACAATCAAACCGATGCCAAGCATGGGTGCCGCGACTAATAAAACAGTGGTTAAAGCCTCTCGTCCGACTGCAATCACAAAAGTATCCGTCACCTAATTTTGCCACTCCTTTACCCAAAACTTAAGATGAGTGAACGAACTATCAAATGCCAACCATCAACCATGATAAACAGCAAAATTTTAAACGGCAGTGAAATCATGATCGGAGGCAGCATCATCATTCCCATTGACATCAAAGTACTGGCCACAATCATATCAATGACCAAAAAAGGAATAAAAATCATAAAGCCTATTGTAAAAGCAGTTTTCAGCTCACTCACCATAAATGCCGGAATTAACACCTGAGTGGGAATATCCTGGAGTTTCTCCGGCCGTTTTAAGTGAGCGGCCCCGATAAATAGTTTTAAATCCTTGGCGCGGGTTTGTTTATACATAAATTGGCGGATTGGGTCCATCGCCTTGGTAAAAGCCGCTTCCTGAGTGAGTTTTCCTTGTAAATAAGGCTGTAAAGCCAAGTCATTTACTTTGGTCCAAGTAGGCCACATGATAAAAACGGTCAGGAATAAAGCCAAGCCGATCATTACCTGATTGGGCGGCATTTGGTTGGTACCGATAGCCGTCCGGGTAAAGGATAAAACGATCACAATCCTGACAAAAGAGGTCATCATAATTAAGATAGCCGGGGCCAGGGTGATTACGGTTAGTAAAAGCAATATTTGCAAACTCTGGGCTACTTCAGTAGGCGTTTGAGCCGGATTGACCCCGATTTGGATCCGCGGAATCGGAATAGCCGGTGCGGCCAAGGCAACCGCTCCGGTCCCGAATAAGAGGAGCAATCCGCCGCTAATAATTAAACACCTCTTGAAATACTGTAAACCGGATTTCTTTTTTTGATATTGTCCGGCACCGGAATGAGCGGTACGGTTAAAATTGGCGTATTTAATAAACTTGGTAATTCCGGTTATCAAATTTATCATTGACGGCCTCTATCTTTCGTTTTCCAAGCCCGAATTTTTTCCAAACCTTCATGTAAACGTTGCCGGCCGTTAGTCGCGCCAATATCAACGGCACCGCGTGGATTTAATCCATTTATAATAGGCCCGATCATTCCGGCAAATTTTCCAGGAGCGGTTTGATTCAATTGAACAGTCTTTTCGAGTTCAGCCTGAAATTCCGGATCGTCTATTTCTTTCACTAAACTCAATCCATGTTCGGAACTACCGATGAGCAACACTTTTCCGTTAACCAATAACAGATAAAGATGGCGATTTGGTCCTAATGAAAGACTCTCTGCCACCTTAATATGTCTTGCCTGTGAAATTCCGAACTTTCCCGCGAAAAATCTGGTAACCCAATAAGATAAAGCTACAACAATTATTAACGATAACAAAGCCCAAATCCATTGTCCACCGGTATTAAAATAATCCAATCCGGGATCGTTTCCGGCTTTTCCTAAAGTTACAGCTTGTGGAAAAAATATCCCCGCCGCAACTAAAAGAAAAACTGCTGCAAAAACCCGGTTGCGTTTTCCCAATAAAGTCGCTTCCTTTCTATATTCACCTTTCTTTGGGTAGTAATAACTACCTAAAAAGAATGGGATTTATGCGAGAACTTTACGAACCGCCTCCAAGACCCTTTCCGGTTGAAACGGTTTTACCACAAAATCCTTAGCGCCCGCTTGAATGGCATCGATAACCATTGCTTGCTGCCCCATGGCGCTACACATAATAATCATCGCGTTTGGGTCAACTTTCCGTATTTCCTTGACCGCGGTTATCCCATCCATATCGGGCATCGTAATATCCATTGTAACCAAATCCGGACGTAGTTCGCGATATTTCTCAACCGCCTTGAGCCCGTCCTCTGCTTCGCCAATGACCTCGTAACCGCCTTTTCGTAAAATGTCCTTAATCATCATTCGCATAAAAGCCGCATCGTCAACTACTAATACCTTATTCCCCACGTTAAATCCCCCTTTAGGAATTATTGAAGATTAGTAACACGTTCAATCGGGCTAATAATATCGGTAATCTTTATGCCAAACGTTTCATCGATCACGACCACTTCACCTTTGGCGATTAATCTACCGTTTACATAAACATCAACGGGGTCACTGGCTAGTTTATCAAGCTCAATAACCGAACCCACTCCAAGTTCGAGTATTTCCTTAATTCGCATCTTGGAGCTACCCAACTCCACCGTTACCTGAAGCGGAACATCCATAATTAATTTCAAGTTGCCTCTACCTTCGGAAGCGGAATATTGCCCCGGATTATTCAACATTTCCGTTACCTCCTGTAATCGTATTACTTGATCGTATTACTTATTTGTATTGGGATTTTGAACCACTCTTTCCAACGGACTTACAATATCGGAAATTTTAATCCCAAAATTTTCATCGATAACAACCACTTCACCTTTGGCGACCAACCGTTGGTTAATTTGAACATCAACCATGTCGCCGGCTATTTTATTCAATTCAATGATCGATCCGGGAACCAAATCAAGGATCTCTTTAATTTTTAAGGTAGCGGTCCCTAACTCTACTATCACATTTAAGGGCACATCCAATAATAAACCAAAACTATTAGGTTCTTTAGGGGCTTTGGTTGGACCCAGAGACGCAAATTGAGCCGGTTGAATCGGTACCCGCGGGTGTTTTTCAATTCGATAGCCATCCGGAGTAGTATTTCCCAAAATCGTATAATCTTCAGTAGCCGGACTTACTGTTTGACTTGGTTGACTTGGTTGACTTGACCCGCTAATCTGATTATCTATTTCGGCAGGGCCGGGTTCTTTGGCAAATACCGCGGGTATCGGTTCGCTTTTTACAATGGGTTCTTGTTCTTGTTCCGGTTCGGGAACATAGATATCCATTTCCATTGTCTTGCTGATAAGAGCATCGGAAAGCTCAATCGCAATATTAGTCGGAATTAATAACATAATCTCACTGTCGATCAGGTTGCCGATTTGGAGTTTAAAAGCAATCGCCACAATTTGTTCATCCAGATAACTGCCTTTAATAACCGGTTCTTCAAGCGCGAAATCAACAATTCGAACCGTGGGTGCTTCAATTTGAATTCGTTTGCCGAATAATTGCGCCAGTGACGTTGAGGCGCCGCCAATCATCTGGTTCATCGCTTCCCCAACGGCGCTCAATTCCATTTGATCCAAGTGGGATTTGGGGTCCATATTTTCCAAACCCATCATTAACGCGGCAATGATCGAAGCATCCTCGATTTTTACAATAAGTACATTACTGCCGAATAATCCCTCTTTATATTCCACTTCAATAATTAAATACGGAATTGGATGTTGTTCCTGTATTTTTCGTTGCGTGGAAATATATACGGTTGGCGTATCGATAATCACCTTATAGTTTAAAAGTTCCGATAAGGTGGTCGATGCCGAGCCATATGTAATATTACCGATTTCACCGATAGCATCTATTTGAGTGGATGTTAATACGGATTCCACTTCGGTTTCGGGTTCATGTTCAGGTTCGGATTCAATTGTCGCACCACGTAACAGTGCATCAAGTTCTTCCTGGGAGAGGATTTCCCGATCCATTTCGCTAACTCATCCCTCTCTGTATATTTGAGCAACCTGGATTGCCATTCGATTCTCCACGACTCCCGGACTTCCCCTGAATTTTAACTGGTTGCCGACCTTAACCTCTAATAATCCTTTGACAGATTGATCTAATTGTAATACATCCCCGACTTGCAAATGTAATAATTCGCCCACGGTGATACTGGCTTTCCCAAGTTCGGCGACCACCGGAACCTGGGCCCAATTAAGCCGGTTTTGAAGTGAAGCTGTGCTTTCCGGATTGGCAAGCTGCCTGGAATTCCTCGTAAACCAAACTTGGGCGTTCAAACGATCCAAAATGGGCTCAATCACGGCAAACGGCAGACAAATATTCATCAAACCAAAGGCCTCGGAAATCCTGACCTCCAGGGTAATTAAAACGATCATGTCCGTTGGTGGAATAATTTGAGTAAACAAGGGATTTAACTCAATACTTTCAAATGAAGGATTAAGTTCAACCACTACCTGCCAGGCTTCCTTGATCGAAGGGAGAATCCTGGACATAACCCGTATAATGACTGTCTGTTCAACATCGGTAAGTTCCCTGATCTTTTCCACCGAATAACCGAACCCGCCCAATAATCGATCGACCATTACAAACGCAAGTTGCGGTTGAATCTCGATTACCATGTTGCCGTCCAACGGACGTAACGAAAAAATACACATTACAGTCGGATTGTGAAGGGATTTTACAAACTCATCATAATTCATCTGCCCGATCGAAACCACCTGTGCCCTGACCATGGTCCGTAAATAAGTGGATAAAGCGGTAGTCATCAGCCGGGCAAAATTCTCATGCAACATGGTTAATGTCCGGGTTTGATCCTTTGAAAGTTTATTGGGACGGCGAAAGTCATAAGGCTTAACCTTCTTTTTCTTTTCATCGCTGATGACTTCCTCAACCTTAATACTTCCAGACGAAAGCGCCTCTAATAGGGAATCGATCTCAGCCTGTGAAAGAACATCCGCCACGTAGAAAGCACCTCCATTATTGAATCATAAAATCTTCAAAATATACATGTTTCACTTTCGCGCCGCCCAAAACACTATCGATCTTATTAGTTATTTCGATGCTAAGCTTTTCTTTCCCTGCTTCCTCGTCAATTTTATCCTTGGTTTTACTTCGTAAGATGCTGATTACCAGATCCCGAAGTTGTGGTGTTCTTTTGATGACTTCTTCCTTAACTTTATCATTGTTAACTACTTCCAGGGTTATATTGACTTTAAGGTAATGCTCATCGCCGTTAACCGCCGCAAGATTAACAATAATTTCATTCAAGGGAACGAAAGTCCCAACCTCCTCACCGGATCCCCTCGGCATCGTTTGAGTTTGACTACCGTTGCCTTGGATATAAACTGTTTTCGGCTGCTTGATATTACTGAAGTTAAGAATTAACACAGTAGCCATAACTATTACCATAATCAACAACGCAATCAAGCCCAGGATGATATACATGGTGAATTTATTGGGATTACCAGTAACCGGAGTTATCTTGCTCACACTAACATTTTTAATATCATCAGCCACGTGTTTCAGCCCTCCCGGAACTATCGATATTTATTATAATGATACTATTTATCGTTAAATATATCACCTATTTCCACTCAATCCTTCTTTATTATCATTTTCGTAACAATTATCCGTTATGAACCGTCATTGATATCCGAAAAATATTTATCGGCGATCATTTGGCGGTAACGAACAATTCGGTTGATAATTTCCGGTACTTTTTCCTTTACAATCAACTTCTTGCCGGTTGTTAGAGTTATCACCGAGTCCGGTGTAGCCTCAATGGTTTCAATCAAATGTGGATTTACGAATATCTCCTCGTCATTCAGACGGCTGACATTGATCATCGAAAATCACTTCCTTGCCGGTCAATCATTACCAAATTATGAAATATCTTATTAAAGCTTGTTTACAATAAACTTTGGATGAATTAAGCTAAACTTTCTCCCGGCCTCCTCAAAAATTGGGAAGAGGCCGGGAAGGACTAAACTACCTTGTTAGTTAACGTTTCAGATTAACCAGTTCTTGCAACATCTCATCCGAGGTGGTAATAATCCGGGAATTAGACTGGAAACCCCGTTCGGTAACGATCATATCGGTGAACTCCGCCGATAGATCCACGTTGGACATCTCTATGGCGCCGGGAGTTATCAAACCACGGCCATTCTTACCCGCCGCTCCAATCTGGGCCGGCCCGGAGTTATTGGATTCCTGGAAAATAGTGTCTCCCGAGCGGATTAAACCGCCAGGATTAGTGAAATTAGCAATGGCGATTTGAGCCAAGCTTTGGCTTTGACCGTTAGAAAACACTCCAGTCACAATTCCGGACTTATCGATGTTGAATCCCTGCAAGGTCCCCGCCGGGTATCCATCCTGAAACGGCGAAGTGATCTCGGTTGGCGAAATATAAGACACAGTAAGCGGCAGTTCCGAATTCTGCCGGATTGCCGAGAAATCCGGCGTAATGTCGATAGTATTTGCGCCTAATGGAGTCCACCTTATCCAGTAAGGGTTGGCCGTAGTGGCGGCAATTAACTTACCGGTACTGTCGAAAGTTAAAGCACCGTTACCCACTGTGGTTCCTAATTCGTTGGTGGAAGTCCAACTCCAGGTATTTAAAGCTGTTTTTCCTATCGTAGTGGTTATCGTATGGGCAACTCCGAGAGAATCGTAAACACGAGTTGTATTCACTAATGATTGAACCGGTTCGAAATCTCCCGCTGCAGTTCGTATCGGATCCGGAGCAATGGTATCGAAAGTACCTCCATTAGCTGTGCCGACAACCGGAGTATTAACGGTTACCGTATTACCACCGCCAAAATCAACAACAAAGTTTGCGGCACCGGTATTGACGGTAACTTCTCCTTCCGGAGGAGCCGGACCAACGGATAAGGTAATATCTCCCGTCCAAGGTCCAACTGTAACACCAGGGGTATTCGTTGAAACAGTTACTTGATACTGGTAAAAATTAATAGGTACAACATCAAACTCAATGGTAGCGGATTGACCGCTTCCACTATCGGTCACCGTTAATGCCGGATAATTCAATTCCCCATTGATATCCGGTTGTAACAGACCGTTGAAGCCAATTTCAGTTGTGGCGCGTGGAGCAATGATCTGCCCCACCGGTAATTGAATATCGGCTACTGATGCGTTGGTGTTGATGGTACCGGCGTTATTAGCCATCCAGCCTCTAACGAACAATCCGTTAGAGGGATTGACCAAACTGCCGTTTTCATCCATTTGAAAATTACCGGCCCGGGTATACCATTCCTGCATGCCGTCGCTCAAGATGAAGAATCCGTCACCCTGAATGGCGCAATCGGTCATTACACCGGTATTTTGCAGATTTCCCTGGGTTTGTAACACATCTACGCTGGCCACATTCATGTCGAGTCCGATTTGCATGGCGTTGATACCGCCACGAGACCCGTTCGAGGCCGGAGCCGCAGCCCCCCGGAATGTCTGGTTCAGGGCATCCTGAAAGCTGACCCGGCTGGATTTATAACCAACGGTATTGACATTTGCAATATTATTGCCAATGGCATCCATCCGGAGCTGGTGATTACGCAGACCGGAGACACCGGAATACATTGAACGCAACATTGTTACATCGACCTCCTGAATCGATTGGAGCGAAAATCCTCGCCCCTACGAGTATCTTATTTCCCACTTCCGTCATTCGGTGGGGTTTTGGCTCCTTGGAGCCTCAGGCTTCCTTCTAGAGGTCCAGCCTTACTGTTTTACAATCACCGCGCTGTCGATTTTGGTAAATTCATTCTCCTTCAAACTGCCGCTGTCAACCGCGGTAATCACGGTTCGATTTTTAATGCTGACCACCAGGGCCATCCGGTCCATCAAAATAAGGGATTCTTTTGAGCCTTTGGCATCGGCTCGGTTCACGGCCTCTTTTAACTGGGTTAACTCGCCGTGATTCAAGATGATGTCCCGGGACTCCAACCGCTTCAATGCGTGGGCTGAAAACTTAACCTCGGATTGCTCTCCCAGTTGTTCATTGAAAATGCTTTCGAAACTTGGCCCGTTCGGTTGCGGTTTAACCGGTTGGCCGGTTCCGGGGGCCACCGGACCAATCTGGGGCGGCCGGATTAAAATCTTCTCGTTCATATTCCAGCCTCTTCAGGAACAATATTCCAGATATCCTTAAACTCGATGGCATCTTTTAGATCCTTGGAAGTCATCAGTTTGATGGTTTGATAACCATTGGAATCGGTTACGATTTGGGCGTCAATAATGGTAACTTCCTTTAATTGACCTTCTTTTAAGCCGTTTTGCTCGTTTGGCCGGACATATACCTTGCAACCGATTAGACTTTGAGCTTCATTCCAAAGGCCTTCGGCGCTGAAGACCGTCTTGGCGTCCGACGATTTAATCTGCCGGCCGTTGTCCAAAGTCAGATAAATCTCGCCGGCATTCATCTGGGTGGAAATTACTTTTCCGTATACCAGTTCGGAACCATCATCACTGGTTACCTCGGCCTTGACAACCTGTCCGATCATGGTGGTAGCCTGTTGAAGTTCAGTCGCTTTTACCAGGTTCTGGATTTGTTCCAACGAAGAAAACTGGGCCATTTGAGCGATAAATTCCTTGTCTTCCATCGGTTTCAACGGATCCTGGTTCTTTAGCTGAGTAACCAACAGCATCAAAAACTGATCCTTCCCCATATCCGGGGTGGTGGTTCTATTATTCACCGTGGTGGTATTAAAAGAATATGATACATTTTCTACACCTGTTGCCTGCAAAGGGTTCACCTCCTTCTATATTTATGTAATACGTCAAGCAATCAAATCAATCCGAGTTTCCAATAGCGACTTGGGTCCCGGTTCGGCTGCCATTCTTAGCGTAGGTTCATTCCACTCATCGTTTGAATGGGAATGACCGGCGCTGGCAAAAGCACCTGCGTTTCCGTGATTTCCGGCGGCCTGGTTAAACTGCTGTTCATTAAATCCGGTTCCGA
>JBJKPO010000167.1:0-5713 GCA_046706235.1 Bacillota bacterium
CGGTTCAACTCCTAATAATCTGGCCATATGCCCTCCCCGGAGGGGATGAACCAAATCGACGTAAAAACCGTATCTCACCTTTTCCCAAAAAGTATTCGGATTCGTAAAAGCCAGTTTTCCTCGCAAAGTTGGATTAATTCGTTTTATAAAACCTACAAATATACGGCTAAAAATATTAAAATCGCCTTCGACCTTACCCACATCATGAAGTAAAGCCGCTTTAATTAGAGTTTTATATTCCAGCTTTAACGGGTCCTTAATATTGTTGATAATCTCCCGGGAGACCGACACCGCGTGATGCTGGTCAAACCGGCTCATTTGGTAAAAAAGAAATTTCCCGGATTCATCCAAAAAAGAATCAATTAATTTTGTATCATCCCAATTTAATTCGGAATTCCAGAGTAAGAGCCGTTTGAAAAAACCCACGATAAATAACACCTCGAAATTATAAACTAATACCACTTAACAGCAAAGACATTGATTCCACCACCCGGCTTAAAAAACCGGTAAATCCGCCTAAAAATACTAAAACAATAATCACCATAAAACCGTAAGGTTCTAAACGATCAAACCGGTACCCAATCGATCCTCTTAAAAAATAACGCAATATCTTGGATCCGTCAAGTGGCGGAATCGGTATTAAATTAAAAAGGCCCAAGGATAACATGGTAAATATTCCAAAATAAAAACATAGGAATAGATAATAACCATAATTATAAAAATCCAAATGAATGAAACCCATTAACCGTATCAAAATAGCTAATACAAACGCCAATATAAAAATTCCAACCGGTCCGGCCAATGAAACCCACATTGTATCCCGTATCGGATTTCGATAAAAACGGGGGTTTATTTGGACCGGCTTAGCCCACCCGAATTGGGTAATTATCAGCGCGATTAATCCGAAAGGTTCGATATGTTTGATCGGGTTTAAGGTCAATCTTCCTTGCCTTTCCGGTAAAGGATCTCCTAGCCGAACGGACATCCAGGCGTGGCAATACTCATGAAACGCGAAACCTAATAATATCCACGGTAATCTTAACACTAAATTAGCTAGAAACTGGTTGAGATCGAAATTAAACATATTATCCTCTTTGACATAAAAATCATTTAAGAGATTTCAAACCAGTACCGATGGTTTTTGCAAACGTGCCGGTATTCGATCCAACGAAATCAAGTCCTGATAAGTTTCCCGGGCAACAATTAAATCGGCTTGTCCTTTGTTTACCAAAACCATGGCCGGACGGGGCAAACGGTTATAATTACTGGCCATGGAATAATTATAAGCGCCGGTGGTAAATACGGCCATGAAATCACCGGACTCCGGATTAGCCAGTTTTATATCCCAAATTAACATATCCCCGGACTCGCAGCATTTACCGGTTATGGTAACCAGCTTTTCCGGTTTTTGATTGGCTTTATTGGCTAGTAACCCTTCGTATTCAGCTTGGTATAACGCTACTCTCGGGTTGTCGGCCATACCGCCGTCAACGGCGACATAACAACGGATATTAGGAATTTCTTTGATACCGCCGATAGTATATAGCGTAGTACCCGCCTCACCCACAATGGAACGGCCCGGCTCTAAAACCAATTGCGGTAGCGGATAATTACGGGCTTTAGCTTCCAGGCATACCGAACCGGCGATTAATGATACGCATTCCTTGATGGTGGCCGGTTGGTCTCCTTCATGATAAACAACTCCCAGACCGCCGCCCATATCCAGCATCGTTGCCAGAAATCCGGTTTTGTCCCGCAACTTTTCTAATAAATCAAACATCACTTTAACCGCCATTCCGTAAGGTTGAATATCAAAAATTTGCGAGCCGATATGACAGTGAATTCCAACCACTTCTACTCCCGGCAGGGAAAGGGCCCGGGTAATAACCTGTTCGGCTATACCATCGACTATACCCAAGCCAAACTTGGAATCCTGTTGGCCGGTCAGGGTATACGAATGGGTATGAGCTTCGATTCCGGGTGTAACCCGGAATAAAACTTTAACTTGTAAACCACGTTTTATTGCTAAACTGTTTAAATTTTCCAATTCATGCCGGTTATCTACCACAATATACCCCACGCCATATTCCAATGCCATCTGTAATTCTTCCGAAGATTTGTTGTTTCCGTGAAAAAATACCTTTTCCATGGGAAAGCCTGTTTGGTGAGCAGTGTAAAGCTCTCCTCCGGATACCACATCCAAACCCAAACCTTCCTGGTTAATTATATTACAAACAGCTGAAGTCATTAATGCTTTACTTGCATAGATCACCCTCGAATCAGGGTGGGATTCCGCCAGTTCCCGGCGGTATGTACGGCATTGCTCGCGCAAATACTCTTCATCCAAAACATATAATGGAGTTCCAAAATGCTTCGCCAACCAAACCGAATCACACCCGCCAATTTCCAAATGACCGTCAGTGTTAATTTTCATTGTTCCTTTAAGTTTCATTCCAAAATTTCTCCCTACGCTCTTAATTTCGCCCGTAATGACAAAAAACGATCCGGAAGTTCCGCTTTTTTGGGTAATTTCCGGATTTTGGGCGTTAATTTGGCTGCTTCGTTTTATTTTAACATTAACCAAGAAAATAAGTCAAGTTACGATATTAATATTTAAAACAACCATTCCCGATGAATTCCCGCAGGATTGAATTTATCGGTACTTCGGCATCATCCAACGGTAAAAAATAATCCAGGAATTTAAGCAGTCGCTTTGATTCGGCAAATTTGGAATACCGGGGTGTAATCTTCTGCAACAACGGCTCGGCATACCGTTTTAATACCGCTAATTCATATATCAAAGCCGAATTAAACATTATATCCGCTTCTTCCTGAAAAGGAAAAATATGGGCTTCCTCGCCATGCCGTACCATCGGCCAGAGTTCAAGGGTTTTCAAAGCGTCATGTCCCCGAAACTGATTATCGCGAACAATACGACGGATTACACGGTTGTCGGTGGTGGGAATCCGGTTATGGGAATCGATGTTTAAAGTGGTTAAAGCGCTGACATATATTTTAAATTTTTGGTCTTTGGGAATACTCGAAGTCAATCGGTCATTTAAACCATGAATGCCTTCAAGTACAATCGGCTGCCCTTCCGCAATTTGAATTGTTTCCGTGCCCGGTTCGCGAATTCCTTTTTGAAAATTATAACGCGGTAAAACCACTGGAAAACCTTGAATTAATAATGTGAGATCCTTATTAAAAAGTTCGATGTCGATGGCTTCCAAGCATTCATAATCCGGTAATCCGTTCGGACCATTCGGAGTACGCTCACGATCGATAAAATAATCGTCAATTGAGATTGAAACCGGTCTCAAGCCGTTAACCCGTAATTGAACAGCCAATCGCTGGGCAAAAGTGGTTTTCCCGGATGAAGAAGGCCCGGCTATCAAAATCACCCGGATCCGTCCCCGATCCAGTGAAATTAAATCGGCGATTTGAGCTATCTTTTTTTCATGCAACGCTTCCGCGATTCGGATTAAATCACCGCCCTTACCAGCGGCGATCAAGGTATTAAGCGTGCCGACATCCTGGACCTCTAAAATTTCACCCCATTTTTCATATTCATAATAAATTCGGGCTAATTTTCGCTGTTCCGTAAACTGAGGTAAAGTAGTAGGATTTTCAACGGTTGGAAACCTTAAAATAAATCCCGGTAAATAATATTTTAAATCGAATAATTTTAAAGATCCGGTTGAAGGAACCATATGTCCGTAAAAATAGTCGGTATAATCTCTCAAACGGTAAAGATGAACCAGCGGTTTTTTCTTGAATTGTAAAAGCCGGACCTTATCCGGTTGATTTTTACCCCGGAAAAATTCAATAGCTTTATTTAAGGGTATAGTCTCTTTCACAATCGGTTCATTGGCTGCGATAATCCGGTTCATCCTTTCTTGAATCAATTTAAGGTCTTCCTCGGTAAAGGGTTGATTATTAGCGAATTTCAGCTCGCAATAAATACCTTTACTCAGTGAATGCAAAATTCGAACCACGCAACCCGGAAATAATTCGGAAGCTGCCCTGATTAAAACCAAGGAAAGGCATCGTGAGTAAACCCGGATACCATCTTGGATGGAAAGATTAACTAAAACCAACTTCCCCCCGGTTGACGGTACAAAATTAAGATCGTGAAATTCATTGTTTAACTCAACGGCGACAATGGGTGAAGCTGATAATGGTTGGAGATCTTTGGCAATCTTAATAAAAGAAGTACCAGATGGATAAGTGTATGAAGAACCGTCCGGTAATTGGAAATGTAAGTCGGTTGTCATAATAATTACCCCCGAGATAAACATAATCTTAATTTATCAAAATAAATGCATATTAGGATTCTAAAGATTTTAAAACCGCCTAACCATAATGGAAGCGGTTTTTGAATGATATTAATAGAAATAATAAAAGGAATCTTTTAATTTGAAACTATGCCCTTTTGATAAGCATAAATTGCTACTTGAGTGCGATCTTCCAATGCCATTTTTTTTAAAATATTACTGACATGATTTTTTACTGTTTTTTCGCTGATATATAATTTGTCGGCAATGTCTTTATTGCTTTTTCCCCGGGCGATATAACCGACAATTTCCAGTTCGCGCCGGGTTAAACTGACTTGTTCAAGTGAAAACAGCTGTTTTTCATTGGTTAATTGCCTGAATTCCATAAGTAATTTTGATAGTAAACTGGGTTGAATATACGCGTCGCTTCTGGCGACGGTTCGAATTGCCTCAATAAGTATGGCCGGATCCGAATCCTTTAATATATACCCCAAAGCGCCGGCCTTGATAATTTTATAAAAACGATACTGATCCGAATCGAAAGTCAATGCCAGTATATTGGTGTCAGGCAATTTTTGTTTAATCTTTTCCGTTATTTCAATTCTGTTTTTTCCTGTTGAATTGATTTCAATGATTACTACATCTGGTTTTAAGGCTACCGCCCGGGTGACAGTTTCTTGATTGAACGCAATTTCTTCAATTATTTCAAAATCTTTTTCATGACGGATAGTTTCAATTAGGCGTTCGTTACCGGAATCATGGCCATCAACCATTAAAATTTTGATGAACGGCATAATCGCACACCTCTATTAAAAGCTTCATTCGCTGATATTATCAAGATAGTAACGGTTTTCTTCAACTATCGCATCACCGCGTTCCAAAATACTATATATCATTTCGGCATTGTCCGGTATGATCTTTAGACTAATTATAAATATAAAAAACCGGACTGTTTGGTTCCGGTTTTTTATTAGTTTAGTGAAACCTTGATTCAATAAATTTATTTATCTAGAATTCATATAAGTCCCTATTTTAATAAGGCAATCTTATCCAGTTTTTCCCATGGTAAATCCAAATCATTCCGTCCAAAGTGACCGTAAGCAGCTGTTTGTTTAAAAATCGGTCTACGCAGATTAAGATCCCGGATAATGGCCGCCGGCCGGAAATCGAAATGACTACGAAGCAATTCAGTGATTTCCTGGTTGGAATATTTACCGGTACCGAAAGTTTCCACCATAATCGAAACCGGTTTAGCCACTCCAATAGCGTAACCGACTTGAATCTCGCATTGTTTGGCAAGCCCGGCGGCCACGATATTCTTAGCCGCATATCTTGCGTAATAAGCCCCGGACCGGTCAACTTTAGTCGGATCCTTTCCCGAAAAAGCGCCGCCGCCGTGCCGGGCCATTGCTCCATAAGTATCGACTATTATTTTCCGG
>JBJKPO010000168.1:0-7123 GCA_046706235.1 Bacillota bacterium
GGATTGTCCGGCGGCCAAAAACAACGGATTGCCATCGCCCGGGCGCTGGTCAAAAACAGTCCGGTTTTAATCCTGGACGACGCCACCTCCAACCTGGATATGGAGACCGAATACCGGATTCAAAAAGCATTGGAGAACTATACCGGAATCACCAAACTTATCATTGCCCACCGTATTTCAGCGGTTAAAAACGCCGATGAAATCATAATCATCGAAAACGGCGCCATCGTGGAGCGGGGGACCCACCGGCAATTACTGGCCTTACGGCAGCGTTATTTCGATACTTACCGTGAACAATTTCAAAATCTACTTGAGCTTCAATCCGAGGAGGTAAGCTGATGCCTTTCGACACCATTAAAGACGACGAAAACTTGAAAGAAACCATGAATGTCATTATTATCAAACGGTTGTTGGGCTACTTGAAACCTTACCGGATTCAAGTTATTCAAACCATTCTATTGATGGGCCTGGTAATTGGGATTGAACTGTTGAATCCTTATTTTATGAAGCTGGCCATCGATAAATATATCGCTTCAAAGGAGTTCAAGGGGTTATTCATTATCGGTTCGGGAATGATCGTCCTAAAGCTGATTGCAATGATCGGCGCTAAAAAGCGAATTTTGATCATGGCCGGAGTAACTAACCGAATTTTATTAACCATCAGGCAACAACTATACACCCATATCCAAAAACTCTCTTTTTCATTCTTTGATAACCGGCCGGTGGGAAAGATATTAGCCCGGATTATCGGAGATGTCAACTCCTTAAATGATCTGTTCACCAACAGCGTAACCAACCTGATCCCTGATCTGGCAACCATTGCGGCGGTAATGATCATTATGCTGACCATGAATGTAAAACTAGCCTTGCTTTCTTTTGCCACATTGCCTTTGTTAATTGCCTTCATGGCTTATGTACAAATTTTTTCCCACAAACGGTGGCAGGTTTACCGGAAAAAGACTTCCACCACCAATGCATTTACCCATGAAAACTTTTCCGGAATCCAGGTGGTGCAAAGTTTTACGGCTGAACCGAAAACCGGCCGGACTTTTATTGAATTATTACGGGATAGCCTGCAAGCCTTTATCCGGGCGGTCCGGCTGAATGATTTCTTCTGGCCCTCGGTGGAATTGTCCTGGGGGATCGGGACCATTGCCGTATTTTGGTATGGAGTGCGGCTGTTACATACCGGAATGATTACTATCGGCCTTTTAGTGGCCTTCACCGGTTATATCGGGATGTTTTGGCAGCCGGTGATGGAGATCAGCAATCTGTATAATACCCTGGTTTCCAATATGTCCGGGGCCGAACGAATTTTTGAAATCCTGAATATTAATCCCGAGATTCAAGATATTTCGGGCGCCGATCCCCTGCCGCCGGTTCAAGGCGAAGTTATCTTTAAAAACGTAGGTTTCGGTTATGAGGAAGACCAAACAGTGTTAAGGGATATCAACCTGGAGGTAAAACCCGGGGAAACCATTGCCCTGGTAGGGCCAACCGGCGCCGGTAAAACCAGCCTGGTAAACCTGCTTGGCCGGTTTTACGAAACCGGCCAAGGGGAAATTTTAATTGATGGTTACAATATCAGGAATGTAACCATGGAAAGCCTGCGAAGTCAAATGGGAATCGTTCAGCAGGATACCTTCCTGTTTTCGGGAAATATTAAGGAAAATATCCGTTACGGAAAGCTGGATGCCGGTGACGAGGAGATTATTGAAGTTGCCAAGGCGGTACACGCCCATGATTTTATAATGAAGCTGGAACGTGGTTACGATACCGATGTTAACGAACGCGGCTCACGGCTTTCCTTCGGACAACGCCAGCAGATTGCTTTCGCCCGGGCACTGCTCGCCAATCCCCGTATCCTGATCCTGGATGAGGCCACCGCCGGAATTGATACCCATACCGAGCGACTGGTGCAACAAGGAATCGCCAAACTCTTGAAAGGCCGGACCTCTTTTGTAATCGCCCACCGGCTCTCCACCATCCGTAACGCCGACCGGATCGTGGTCATCGAACATGGGCGAATCGTCGAAATTGGAAATCACGAGGAGTTGCTGCGGTTGAAAGGGCTTTATTACGATCTGTTCACGGCCCAGTTCAAATTTTTGAATGAGGAGAACGAGGAAGAAGCGGGGTGAGAATAATCTAAGGGATCACCTGGGTATTGGCGATGGTCCGGGAAAACATCGATACTCTCAATTGACCGTAAAATGAACTATAAAGCGCCAAAACCTTATCGAAATAGGAAAGCATAAACGGAGTATTGGACGTCGCTGAATTCAACCCGTTTTTCGAAAAGACAATATTACTAGCGATATAAACACAGCTATGGACGACGTTATTATTGATATCGGTCATTAAATATATATCGCCAAACTTTGGTTGTTCTTCCTCCGGGAATAACGGCCGGCAAATTTTATTTAATAATATGGGCCGATCATCGTATTGATCGTTAAAAAAGTTAAATGTCGCCCAATGACAATCCATTGAATATTGATCCGATTCCTCGTTGCTTGCGAATGTATTAAGCCTGATTCTGGGAATTGCCGGTAAAAGATCGCCGATATTTATCCTGACATCGCTTGCTTTATTTTGAATGCTTTGAAATTTCATTGTGATAAATTGAAAACGATTTAAATTCTTCCAGTAATCAATCAGTTTGCCGGTGTCTTCTCCTTTTTCGATTTTTAGATATACATCCAGGGCCGGAGAACGATATATCGTCCTTAATAATTTAATCCATTCCGGCGTGGTTTTTATTAACGGCGCAATCAGATGGAGATCGCTGATACAACATACATTCTGCGAGATGTAGACCAGGGATGATAATTTTTTTATCTGCTCTTTGGTTAAGGAACTGTTAAAAAACCATTCCTCCGGATTGGTGGAATTATAATGAAAGGGATAGCAATAGGTAGTATTTTCACTGTACTTACCTATCAGGGGATACAATTTTGCCCTGAGTTCGGGAGAAAAACCATAAAAAACTATTTCGGAAGGCGTTGTAATAAAACCGGCCTCACTTGCAAGAGGTTTGGTGTGATTTAAAAGTTCAACGCAGGTTTTATGATCCAGCCCGGCTTCGAGAAACAGGGAACGAATTTCCTGAAGGCTCGCATTCTTAAATATCCATTGTTTACTGGAGTTAATCAGATCGATAATATCGCGATAGTTCTTGAAAAGACCGGCCGGCGGCTGGATATTGACCGGGATTGCCTCTAAATCCCCCCACGGACCCGGGAACATTTTTCCCTTATTTGTAAGCGGGATTTTTTGGCCTGATAAGCTATTTGAGTGAAGATTCTTTTCCGGGTAACATATTGCCTTATCCGCCAGATTCCAGCTAAAAAAAACAATTATAACGGCAACCAATTGAAGTATCCTTTTGAACCTTGCTTTGATGTACATTTTAATCCTCCTGTCATTGTTGCTGTTCTTTATTTGTTAAATTATTCCTGCCGCTCCATATATTCTATTATCGGTAAAATTTCACAATCAAAGATAATAATTTATGTGTTTATATAACATATTATAAATCAATGTAATAATAAAAAGGACTTTAAATAGTCCTTTTTTTATTTTTTTAATTCCATTGGCAACCTCAAATAATTCGCGCCGTTCATTATGATTAATATGCACTCATAAGAACTTTTTGATAGACAGCGGAGGATGGTGGTTATCCTTTTAAAGGACAAAAGGATCTATAGACCAACATCAACTTCCAGCATTCCTCTTCGAACTTCCAAAGTCCAATTTACGGCTTTGAAAGCAGCAAGGTTTTAATGTTCCCATTAATTAAAGCTTGCCAGGCTGGGCCAGATTTCTTTTAAAGGGCGTTTGGGTTTCCGGCAGACAAAGATTGGCAGATATTTCGCCAGCGATGAACCCAAAGGATTGCCCATCAAGAGATCCACTCCGGTCACCTCGTAAGTTGGGTTAAGTTTAAAATAACGACCGTGACCACGGTTTTACGGATATTTAAGGTTTTATTCATTACTTACTAAATACCAGCCCGGTGAAAAATCCGGCCAAAATCAATAAAATACATAGTAAGGTTAAATTTGCGTTGGCGTTACGTTTAACAACCAAAGTGGCGATTAAGGTGGGAATTGACTCCGCCAGCCCAATAGTCAATAACGCCCAATTGGCCCATGCTTCCCCGTTACGAAACGGAATAAACAATATAAAACTCATGGCCACGGCATAGCAAAACAACCCTCCGCCGGAAGCTCTAAGCAAGGCGATGGTTAAGGCTTGAAATCTGGCGTCGATTTTATTCCAAGATGTAGCCACGACATCCGCGTGATATGGTAAGAATTCCTTGCGGAACAAATATATCAACCCACAGACGAGACAAAACAAGACCGTTACCAAATATAATCCAAAAGCGATATTTCTACCCAAAGACATTAAAACATCTCCCTTCGTTATTAATACAAACTTGACTAAAGTATGTTTTACTGCTAAATCATTAAATCTAAAAACTGAAAATCTGTCAAGCAAAATAAAAGGACTGACCCATACTTCCAGGTCAGTCCTTTTATTACCATTTAATTAGTTACCATATACTTTGAACTCATATGCCGAGGCCCATCCGGCGCTGGTTCCGGTAACGGTTATTCTCACATATCTACCGGTCGCGTTGAAACTATCGGAAGTATCGCCCTTTACCGTATTCCCGGTTTTATCAACCACGGTGGTAAAGTTAACATTATCAGTCGAGACCTCGATCCGATACTTATACGACCGGCCGGCGCTGTTGTACCAGTTGATATCAACTCTGCTCAAATTGTAACCGGCCCCTAAATCGACCTTCCACCATTGCGGGAACGACGCGCTGCTTGCCGCCCATCTAGTACTGGTACTACCATCGTTACCCCTGGCGACGTCATTACCGGCTTGGTAAGAACTGGCGGTGGCCGTTTTACCCTGTGACAGCAATGTTCCTCCCGGTGGAGACGCCGGGGTTGGAGTGGGCGTTGTCGTTGGTGTCGAAGTGGGTGTCGCCGTCGGAGTTGGAGTGGGTGTCGCCGTCGGCGTCGGAGTGGGTGAACTTGACGGTGATAATGGTAGGATATGCGCAAAGGATAAATACACTATTTTGGAACCATCCATAGTGATAGTCATTGGATTTGAGTTTCCGGCAAATTCCCCGGTCCAACCTTTAAAAATAGTTCTGCTGCCGTCAGTATCCGTATAATTATTTACTTTTAAAGTTACCTCCCTACCAAATGTATAATAGTACACAGTATTGTAACGGGTTGTCACTCCCGGTGGATTAACCTCCACGGAAGGTCCGGGATATGGATTTGAATAAAATCTTATATCTAACGCAGCTGGTGTCGGGGTTGGAGTAACGGTGGTTTGCGGCGCCAGATAAAACTCTTTATTTGTAATACCGATTATCGGTACATAGGGTGAGGCTGTCGCAGAATAATAACCGGCTGCCGTTACAGTTAAATAAACACTAGTGGGCCGTCCCGTGGCATATACATTCCCGATGTAGTAATATCCCATCGAATCCGTAATTACCGAGTTGCTTCCCAATGTGACATCAGCGCCCGCAATCGGATTATTGGTGGAACTGTCATATACATACCCTTGAACATAAACAGCCGGATCCGGGGCTGGAAGCGGTGTTGGTCCCGTAAGAAAGGTCAATCTAAACCAATTAATATTCCAACCGCCAGGAGCCGCGGATATTTTTAGACTTTGTTTGCCGGAATACAGATCAATCGTGGTCGATACCGTTGTCCAACTCTGCCAACCTCCGGTATTAGGTACTGAAAGTGATGCTAATGTTTGGCTATACCGGATGACATCTATTTTACCGATGGAGTTGGGGCTCGCAACCCGGAACTCCGCTTGATAACTTCCGGTATTTTGTACATCTAAACGATAGTACATATAGTCTCCGGTATCGATCCAACCAACATTTTGGCCGCCCTCGGCGCAATTTTCCACTTGAACGCCCGACATTGTCCAGTAATTCTCGGCCTCAACCTGGCCGGGTATCATATAGTAGGGCGGTTCCGGGGTCGGAGTTACCGTTGTGTTTGAAACCCGGAACCAGTTAATTAACCAACCGCCGTTGCTAGCCAGTAGCCATATTGTTTTAAAGCCGCTTGTAAGATAAACATCGGTTGATACAGTGGTCCAGGCTTGCCAACCGCCGGTATTGGGAATTGTAGTACTTGCCAGAGTCACATTATCGGCGATAAAATCGACTTTACCGGTGCTGTTGGGACTGGCGACCCGGTAATCGATCCGGTAGGTATCGGTCGTTGTTACCGACACATAGTATTCCAGCCAATCATCCTGGTCAATATCACAGACATCCAGGCCGCCGTCAATATCAGTAGTATACTGGGTCCGGACACCCCACATCTTGAGATAGTTTTCGGCTTGGAGTACCCCCTGAAAAACAAGTGGCATTGCCGTGGGAGTTGGAGTCGGAGTGATTCTAGTAAAGAATACCCGGTCGATACTCCAACCGCCGACATTCGCGGAAACATACAGTGAATAGGTACTACCGGCATCCATATTTACTTTGCCCGAGGTGGTGACCCAGGACTGCCACCCCCCGGTATTGGGCACGGCGGTTGTTAAAGTGGTTACCGTCTGACTCCCTAACATTAATTGTAAATCAATCTCGCCGTCCGAGTTTGGACTGGCAATCCGGTATGCCACCTCGTAAAGCCCGGAAACTTGAACACTGACGGTATACTTCAAGTAATCCCCGGTGTCAATTCCATTAACATCGTAGCCGCCTTGCGGGCAGGCTTCGATATATACTCCGGACATTGAATCGTAAGATTCGGCTTCTATTTTCCCGGGGATGGGATTAGGCGTCGGGGTTGCCGCGGATAATTGATTAAAAATAGTTAATGTGATCATGAATAATCCAATAAACAATAATAGCGCTGGTCTTTTGCAATTCAACATCGTTTCCTCCTTATTATCTCTATTTACCGGAAATAATAATTATCGCTTCCGAAACATCGCCCCCTTCTTGAGATTGTTCTCAAAATAAATCCGGAAAGACTTAGGTGCTTTTCGAATCTGGGTTTAAATTATTCCTTCAAAAACTATTGACTATTGCTAATGAAATCCCATATAT
>JBJKPO010000169.1:0-4004 GCA_046706235.1 Bacillota bacterium
TGCGGAAGTAGAATGATTTGTAAATAATGTAAATTAACCTATTCAGCTAAGGATAAAAGGCCATGATATATTCATCATGACCTTTTTTAACTGATACTTACTATTTTTTAAAGGCTTTAAAAATTACTCCTTTGAAGCGGCCGCCTTGGCTTGGGCAATTATCATCTCGGCTATTTCCACTTGATTGGGATATAATGTCAGCGGAACATTTTCTCTTCCCAGGGCTAACATCACCTTGTGTCTGGCGCAATTCGTGTTATCCGATTTACAAAACCTTTTTTTGACGATTTCGGCGGTAACCGGCATATTTGCCATCTTGTCATTGAAAAAGGGACATACCGGCAAGCATTCACAATCACTCATGATGATACCTCCTTATTTCAATCCTTAAAATTCAAAAATCTACTACTAAGATATTACAAATCTACTAGAATTTCAAGCTTTTTATGGTTAATTCCAATTCTTATCATTATTACCATCTCATTAAAAATAGTTTGGTAATCAAGTCTTTTATCTTTGGAAAAATTTTATCGACGATCAGTTAAATATAGCTTGATAGCTTGGCTTAAGCCTTATCCGGAATGCGAATTGGGATTTTAGATGGGAATAATAAAAATGAGTTTTACAAGACTCTTCACTTTCACTGGGAATTTAATGAAGATACTAGAAGTGTCCATTTGTTGCCGCAATCAACATAACCCGGACAAGCCGGAACCAATCTCGCTTCGATTGTATTATCCCGATAAAAGAATGCAAGCTTGGATTGATTGCAAGCCTTTTTCAGCGATTAATCGCATTAATTCATCATTGTAAGTCCCCGGTTGGAGCCAGATGTATTTTATACCCAATTCGGAGGCTTCTTTAATATATGCTTTGCCGAATTGCGGGGCAACCACCATATTGACAACCTCGGGTGTTACGGGCAGCGACTTCAAATCCCGGTAACAAGGCGCCCCTTCAACAAAATCATACCTGGGATTCACCGGATAAACTTCATAGCCCCGTGATTTAAGTGTTCTATAGATTTTATTTCCGTATTTGCCGGGATCGTTATTAGCGCCCACGACCGCCCAAATTTTTTTCTCCAACATAATATTTTCAATCATTTCGAATTCCCTTTTGAATTTTTAATGGCAACCATGGCCGCCGCAAGCGCCATCCGCGGTTAATTCCTTTAAATTACCTTGTTTATACTCATCCATCACTGTTTTAACCGAATTTCCATTGCCCAGATAGACTTTGATTCCATCCGAGTTTAATAGTTCCACTGCCCGCCGTCCCATGCCGCCGCAAATCACTCCGTCAATACCCTTACCGGTCAATGAACTCATTGGATGGCATTGTCCGTGGCTGTGATGCTGATTTTGGTTATTAATAATTTCAATTCCGTTCGATTCCAAATCAACAATGGTAAAATACGGAGCGCTGCCGAAATGCTCGCTGACATGCTCGTCAAGCCCTTTATCGCCTAAAGTCGGGATACAGATTTTCATTTGTTTTCCTCCTAAAATTTGTCCGTGCGATTTTGAATCCGGATGATTGATGAATTTATAAATGCTTCAATCAATTTCTTCCGGCCGCCGGTTAACAACCGCTGGATCGTGCCCCGTGAAACACCCATTCGTTCGCCGGCGGCGGTTTGATCCAGTTCTTCCAAATCACAAAGCCGCATCGCTTCAAATTCATCCAGATCGATGGCGATTTCCCGAAGTTCATTACACGGGACGGCAACCGGTCTATAAATGATTTCATTGCCAAACAACCTGCAACAGCGTTGCTTTTTACAGCGGGGCAGATCTATCACTCCTATTGTATATTATGTGCATATGCACAATATAAATATACGCTTCCATTAAAAAAAAGTCAATGGAAAAAAATAATCTGTTTTCCATTAATAGAACTGTGATAAAGTCATTTAATCGAAGCATCCCAGTTCTTTAAAAAAGCGTTATATGCTGTTTATAATTAGGGTTTTTCACAACGCTTTTAAAGGTGACCGAATATAGTTGAATAATTTGGATTTTTTAAGGGATCATAATGGCGGAGGTGGTATTTCATGAAATGTAATGTTGGTCAAACGGAAAGAATCATTAGAATTTTGGGCGGAACGCTAATAATCGTCATTGGTATTTATTTTAAAAGTTGGTGGGGGATTATCGGGATAGCGCCGATTATTACCGGGACGATCGGTTGGTGCCCGATAAGTGAGATCCTGGGAATATCCACTTGTAAAGAAAAAAATAAAACTTAATTAATCCTATCGCCGGCATTTGCCGCCGAAAACCCCGTGGTCAAGATTCTTCTTTAAAAGTTCGCCGGGAAACTTCCATCTTGACGGCGCACTCCTCTTGTTCCATACCTTAGTTAACCATCAGTTTAACCACAAAAATTACTGAATCAACGAAAAATCGTGATTTCATGCATTAGCGCGCATAAACACATTTTTTGTTTTCTTGTTGTTAAATTAGGAAACAGATGGTTAGCGGAGTCTAGCTTGACTTTGGGACTCAATATTGCTATATTTATTGCGGGCATAGGATAATAATTATGGAGGTTCAGATGCGTTTAACCGTTTTGGTTGACAACCAGGCCGCTCGAAACCTACGCGCCGAATGGGGATTAAGCATTTTTATCGAAGCGGATAATCAAAAGTGTCTTTTTGATGTCGGAGCATCCGATTTATTCCTCGCCAATGCCGCCTTGTTAAAAATCAATCTCCGGGATTTGGATTACCTTATTTTATCCCACGGCCATTGGGACCATACCTGGGGCCTGGAGGGAATCCTGAAATTATATCTTGCGGCCGCGTCAAACAAGCCCTCGTTAGTGGCTCATCCACTGGCGTTATTACCGAAATTTAGAGATAACGGCACTGAATTCGGCTCACTTATTTCCGAATCAATTTTGACGCGTAACTTTAAGACCATTTTTTCAAAAGAACCCGTCTGGTTAACCGAGAACCTGGTTTATTTAGGTGAGATTGAAAGAAAGATCGAAAAGAACCGGGCAATGGGAAAAGCTCTTAATTCCAGTGTTTTGACCGATGATTTCCTGTGGGATGACACCGCTCTTGTTTATAAAACCCACCGTGGTTTGGTGATTATCACCGGCTGTTCTCATTCCGGGATATGCAATATTGTAAGCCGGGCGCAAACAGTCTGCCGGGAAGAACGGGTTCTCGATATTATCGGCGGGTTTCACCTGTTAAATCCGGATGCCGGACAATTACAAGAAACGGTTGCTTATTTTACTAAGTTGAATCCTTCCGTGTTGCATCCTTGCCATTGCACCAGCTTAACATCCAAAATCACCCTGGCGCGGACGGCTGAAGTAAAAGAAGTAATGGTCGGGTTACAATTGGAATATTTCTGATCATTAAATAATATCTTTAGCTATTAATTTTAGTTTATCACAACTCTAACAATAAAGTTGGAAGAAGGTGTAATTATGATAAAAGTAGTCTGTAGCGACAACGAAGACAAATTATGGGATTCCCGCGAAGGTGTCTTTACGGATACCAGGATTTCATGGGTGCGGGACCACCAGCGCAATGGGCTGTCGCAACTGCAAAAAGTCCCTGTCATTCATTTGGATCCCGGTCAAAAATATCAGGAGATCCTTGGGTTCGGCGCCACTTTAAACGATGCTTCATGTTATATGATAAGCCGGCTGGATCAGGAGAAAAAAGATAATCTGCTGGAGAATCTTTTTGCGCCCTCCCGCATGGGATTTAATGTTGGAAGGACTACGGTCGCCCAATGCGACCAGGGAAGAATTTGCTATAGTTACAATGATACCCCCGACGATATCGAAATGAAGAATTTTTCCATCGATTACGACCGGGAGTACATTATACCAACGATCCGCAAGGCCCGGGAATTTAATCCCGATTTATTTCTATTGTCATCATCCTGGAGTCCGCCGGGCTGGATGAAAACCGGCGGGCTGATGACGGGCGGCTGGATGCGCGAATGCTACCTCGAGGCTTTTGCCAACTACTATTT